>NZ_JBSIBZ010000040.1:0-75564 GCF_058245575.1 Streptomyces sp. UF-297
CCCGGAAGCTAAGCCTTTCAGCGCCGATGGTACTGCAGGGGGGACCCTGTGGGAGAGTAGGACGCCGCCGAACAATTATTCAGCTCCGGCTCCTGGACCTTTGGTTCAGGAGCCGGAGCTTTTTTGTTTGTGCGGTGCAGTGCAATGCGTTACTTCGCGTTCACTTTGCGTGGCCATGATCCATGGGTATGGGCACAGGAGAAACGCTGAGGTCGGCGGGCGTGCGGGGCGGCGACGAGGTCGTGGTGCCGGCGTACGGAAGTGCACAGATAGCGGAGGCCGTGGTGAGCGTGGGGGCGCTGCCGGTCTTCGCCGATATCGATGGGGAGAGCTACTGCCTCGATCCGGCGGCGGTGGCGGACGCGGTGACGTCCAGGACGGCTGCGATCGTCGCCGTGCACCGCTTCGGGCGGCCGGCGGAGCTGGGGTGGATACGGGAGAGCGGGCGGCGCCACGGTCTGCTGGTGGTCGCCGAGGGCGAGCCGGGTGCCGATCGGGGCGGGGCCGAGCTGCGGCGGGCGAACGCGGCGTATCTCGACGCGCGGCTGACCGGGGTGGTGCCGCCGGTGGCCGCGGCCGGGCACAGCTACGAGCGGTACGTGGTGCGGGTGCCGGGGAACGGGCGGCCGGACCGCGACGCGTTCGCGAGGGCGCTGCGGGCCAAGGGCGTGCTGTGCCGTGTGCCCGTACAGGCGCCCGTGTACCGCTTGCCGGGGCTGCGGAGGGATGTGTTCCTGCCGCAGACCGAGCGGGCCGTGGACGAGACGCTGGCGCTGCCGGTCGGTGCGGCGCTGTCGCGGCGGGAATTGCAGCGGATCGTGAGCGCGTGCAATGCGCTGGGCGGGCTGTTGCAGCCTGCCTTTTAGGGCATCGCGGGCATTGGGGGCGGGGACGCGGAGGTGGTTCGGAGCACGGGGGAATTCGGGGTATGATTCTTTTCGTTGGTGAGCGGGAAACCGCGAAGCGCAACAGGCCCCAATAGCTCAGTCGGCAGAGCGTCTCCATGGTAAGGAGAAGGTCTACGGTTCGATTCCGTATTGGGGCTCAGGAAGAGAAAGGCCCCCGCCATCGGCGGGGGCCTTTCTCATGTCCGGGGTGCGCCGGGGCCCGGAGGCCGCCGGGGCGGGGGAAGTTATCCGATCGAGCGGGTCTCGGGGACGCGCATGGCCAGGATCGCCATGTCGTCGGAGGCCGGTTCGGCGGCGAAGCGCTCGACGGCGCGCAGGATGCGGGCGGCCACGGCGCCTGCCGTCAGGCCCGTACAGGTCCTGAGGACGTCGATCAGGCCGTCGTCGCCGAGCATGCGGGTGCCCTCGCGGCGCTCCGTGACGCCGTCGGTGACGCACAGCAGGACGTCGCCGGGGTCGAGGGTGACGGTCTGCTCGTACAGCTCCAGGTCGTCCATGACGCCGAGGAGGGGCTGGGGTTCGGCGGCGGGCTCCACGGAGCCGTCCTGGCGCAGGCGCAGCGGCAGGGGGTGGCCCGCGCACACGACCTTCAGCACCGCGCTGCCGTCGCGCTGGGGCCACAGCTCGCCGTAGAGAAGGGTCAGGAAGCGGCTGCGGGCGCCCTCGTCGAGGATCGCGGCGTTCAGGCGCTCCAGGACGGCGGGGCCGCCGAAGCCCTCGCGGGCCAGCAGGCGCAGGGCGTGCCGGGCCAGGCCCGTGACGGCGGCGGCCTCCGGGCCCGTACCGCAGACGTCGCCGATGGCGAAGCCGTACGCGCCGTCGCGGATGGGGAAGAGGTCGTAGAAGTCGCCGCCGACCTCGTTGCCCTCGCCGGCCGCGCGGTAGATGACCTCGACCTCGACGCCGGTGACGTCGGGGAGCTCGGGCGGCAGCAGGCTGCGCTGGAGGGACTGGCTGATGGCCGTGCGCTCGGAGTAGAGGCGGGCGTTGTCCAGGGCGAGGGCCGCCCGGCGGGAGAGGTCCTCGGCCAGTTCGAGGATCTCCTGGCGGAAGTGTTCCTCGGAGGGCTTGCCGAGGGTGAGCATGCCGATGACGCGGTTGCGGGCGACCAGGGGGAGGACGACCGTCTCGCCGCCGACGGCGGAGGCGGTGGCCAGGGTGGCGCCGGGGCCGGTGGAGGGGCGGGCTGAGTCGCCCAGGCCCAGGCTGCGCAGGGACGTGCGCAGGGCGGCGTCGTGGGCGGCGTCGGAGGGGGCGGTCCACACACGGGCGCCCGGGGTGGGCACCGGGTCGGGCGGGGCGACCTTGGACAGGAGGGTCTTGAGGCCGTCGATGCGCTCCTCGTCCTCGTGCAGGACGTACGACAGCTCCGGTTCCGAGGCCTGATCGGCGACCGTATAGACGGCGCACCAGGTGGCGAGGGTGGGGACCGTCATCTGTGCCATCAGGGCCAGTGTCTGGTCGCGGTCGAGCGTACCCGCCAGGAGGTCGGAGGCCTCGACGAGGAAGGAGAGGGAGCCGCGGCGCAGGCGCTCCAGCTCATGGAGGCGGGCGCGCTCCACGGCCAGGGCGATGCGGTCGGCGGCGAACTGGAGGCGCAGTGCCTCCTCGTTCGTATAGCGGCCCCTGGCCTCGGCGGCGACGCCGAGGGAGCCGGTCAGGCGGCCCTCGACCTTGAGCGGGACGATGACGACCGAGCGCATGCCCGTGCCGGTCAGGAGGGGGACGGCGCCGGGGACGGCGCTGAGGTCCTCGTGGACGGCGGGCATACGGGCGGAGCCGTAGCGGCCGGTGCCCGCCTCGACGGGGACGCGGGCGAAGCGCTGGCGGGCGGAGGGCAGGCCGGTGGAGGCGCGGACCTCCAGCTCGGTCTCGTCGTCGGTGGCCAGCAGGAGGTAGGCGGCGTCGCCGTCGAGCATGTCGCGGGCGCGCTCGACCGTGCGCTGGAGCAGTCCGTCGAGGTCGTCGGGGGCCGGGGAGCCGATGAAGACCTCGAAGGGGTCGGCCGGGGTGCGGCCCTCGGGCTGCTGGGCGGCCTGGTCGGGGGCGGGGGAGCGCGGCTGGCTCTGCAGGACGGCGCGCTCGTGGTCGCGTACCAGCAGGCAGACGGTCGAGGGCTCGCCGTCGGCGTCGCGGACCCGCAGGTGGGAGGCGTAGACGGGGACGACCCTGCCGTCGGCGCCTCTTATGCCGTAGGAGCCCTCCCAGCGGGAGAGCTGGAGGGCCTCGTGGATGCCGGTGCCCGTGCCGGGGGTGTGCGGCCAGGCGGCGAAGTCGGTGAGCGGCTTGCCGATGACCTGCTCGGGGTCGTACGCGAACAGGTCCTGGGCGTCGTCGTTCCAGGAGCTGATGCAGCCGCCGCGGTCGATCTGGATTACGGCGACCCGGACGCGGTTGTCGGTGACGGGCAGGGCGTCCACGGGCAGGGCGGGGCCGGCGGAGCGGGTGCCGGCCGGGCGCTCGGGCAGGTCGAGCTGGAACCACACGTGTTTTTGTGCGGGGGTGTACTCCACGCCCCAGCGGGTGGCCAGGGCGCCGCACAGCAGCAGGCCGCGGCCGCCCTCGCGGTCGGGGTGGGCGATGGTCTGGCCGGTGCTCTGCAGGGGGATCTCGCGCTCGGGGTAGCGGTCGGCGACCTCGATGCGGATGCCGCTGTCCGTCCGCAGGCACAGCACGTCGGCGGCGGTGCCGGCGTGCACCACCGCGTTGGTGACCAGCTCGCTGGTCAGGACGACGGCGTCGTCCACGATGTCACCGTGGCCCCAGCCCTGGAGGGTGTCGCGTACGAAGGCACGGGCGGCGGCGACCGAGCGCCCGACCGGCTCGAAGGTGGCGGTTGCCCGCGCGGTGATCACAGCACTCCCCATTGGCCTCTCGTCGCTCCCCCGAGTCCTGTGCCCGTTTCCCGTGGCCTCGATGCGCTAGCCAGGCTAAACCGTCGGTCCAAGTGGTGTGCAACGAAGGCGGGCGTTGCGGAAGCGGGCGGACTTTGGCGGTCATACCCATTCCCGCGAAGAATGTGCATGGCCGCTGGGTCGCAGGGCCATCACGCAGGGCGAGGTCCCGCCCTTCGGTTTCAACGGACCCCAGAGGATGTGGTTACGTTTCGGCTCTTGGTGGCTTCGGTGCGCCGGGGTGAAACACTGGGAATGCTTGAAGAGGAAGCCCGGGTAGAACGGTCGACCCTGCGGGAGGGACACGGTGGAGTCTGGCGCAGCGGCGCGGGGCGTGAGCACGCGCGCGAAAGGCGGACGATCCCGTAGCAACGGGACGACCGAGGTGGATACGGCCGCTCTGAACAGGCTGCTGGCCGCACTCGTGGCGATGCGGGACGGCAACTTCCGCAAGCGGCTCACCGTCTCGGGCGACGGCGTGATGTCGGAGATCGCCGCTGTCTTCAACGAGGTCGCGGACCGCAATCTGCACCTGACGGGCGAGCTGGCGCGGGTGCGCCGGGTGGTGGGCCGTGAGGGCAAGCTGACCGAGCGGCTGGAGGTCGGCGCGTGCGAGGGCTCCTGGGCCACCGCGATCGACGCCTCCAACGCGCTGGTGGACGATCTCGTACGGCCGGTCTCCGAGGTGGGGCGGGTGCTCTCGGCGGTGTCCGAGGGCGATCTGGAGCAGCGGATGGATCTGCGCTCCGGGGGTGCGGACGGCAATTCGGCGCATCCGCTGCGCGGCGAGTTCCTCAAGGTGGGCCGTACGGTCAACGGGCTGGTCGACCAGCTCTCGGCCTTCACCGACGAGGTGACCCGGGTCGCCAGCGAGGTGGGTACGGAGGGCAAGCTCGGCGGGCAGGCGCGGGTGCGCGGGATGTCCGGGTCCTGGAAGGACCTCACCGAGTCGGTCAACACCATGGCCTCGCGGCTCACCGCGCAGGTGCGCGACATCGCGCTGGTGACCACCGCCGTGGCCAAGGGCGATCTGTCCCGCAAGGTCACCGTCCATGTCGCCGGCGAGATGCTGGAGCTGAAGAACACCGTCAACACGATGGTGGACCAGCTCTCCTCGTTCGCCTCCGAGGTGACGCGCGTCGCGCGCGAGGTGGGTACGGAGGGCGAGCTGGGCGGCCAGGCGAAGGTGCCGGGCGTCGCGGGCGTGTGGAAGGACCTCACGGATTCGGTCAACTTGATGGCCGGGAATCTCACCGCGCAGGTGCGCGGGATCGCCCAGGTCACCACGGCGGTCGCCAGCGGCGATCTGTCGCAGAAGGTCACCGTCAGCGCGCGCGGCGAGGTCGCGCAGCTCGCCGAGACCATCAACACCATGACCGAGACGCTGCGGACGTTCGCGGACGAAGTGACGAGGGTGGCCAACGAGGTCGGGGCCGAGGGGCAGCTGGGCGGCCAGGCGCAGGTGCCCGGTGCGGCGGGGACGTGGAAGGACCTCACCGATTCGGTGAACACCGCCTTCCGCAACCTCACCGCGCAGGTGCGGGACATCGCCCAGGTCACGACCGCGGTCGCCAACGGTGACCTCTCGCAGAAGGTCACCGTCGATGTGGCCGGCGAGATGCTGGAGCTGAAGAACACCGTCAACACGATGGTCGACCAGCTCTCCTCCTTCGGCGCCGAAGTGACGCGCGTGGCACGGGAGATCGGCGTCGAGGGCGAGCTGGGCGGCCAGGCGGCGGTGCCGGGCGCGGCGGGGACGTGGAAGGACCTCACCGATTCGGTGAACACCGCCTTCCGCAACCTCACCGGGCAGGTCCGCAACATCGCCCAGGTCACGACCGCGGTCGCCAACGGTGACCTCTCGCAGAAGGTCGCCGTCGACGTCTCCGGCGAGATGCTCCAGCTGAAGAACACCGTGAACACCATGGTGGACCAGCTCTCCTCCTTCGCCGACCAGGTCACGCGGATGGCCAGGGACGTGGGGACGGAAGGCCGGCTGGGCGGTCAGGCCCGGGTGGACGGCGTCAGCGGTACGTGGAAGGAACTGACTGACTCCGTCAACTTCATGGCGGGGAACCTGACTTCACAGGTGCGCCAGATCGCCCAGGTCACCACGGCGGTGGCGCGCGGCGACCTGTCCCAGAAGATCGACGTGGACGCGCGCGGCGAGATCCTGGAGCTGAAGAACACCATCAACACCATGGTCGACCAGCTCTCGGCCTTCGCCGAGCAGGTGACCCGGGTGGCCCGCGAGGTGGGTACGGACGGCAGGCTGGGCGGCCAGGCGCAGGTGCCCGGCGTCGCGGGTGTGTGGCGCGATCTGACCGACTCCGTGAACGGTATGGCGGGCAACCTGACCGCCCAGGTCCGTAACATCGCGCAGGTCGCCACCGCGGTCGCGCGCGGCGACCTCTCGCAGAAGATCGATGTGGACGCCCGGGGCGAGATCCTGGAGCTGAAGAACACCCTCAACACGATGGTGGACCAGCTCTCCTCCTTCGCCGACCAGGTCACGCGGGTCGCCCGCGAGGTGGGCACCGAGGGCATCCTGGGCGGCCAGGCCGAGGTGCAGGGTGTCAGCGGTACGTGGAAGGACCTCACCCAGTCCGTCAACTTCATGGCGAACAACCTGACTTCACAGGTGCGCAACATCGGCGAGGTCACCACGGCGGTGGCGCGCGGCGACCTCTCCAAGAAGATCACCGTCGACGCCAAGGGCGAGATCCTCGAACTCGTCACGACCGTGAACACGATGGTGGACCAGCTCTCGCTGTTCGCCGAGCAGGTCACCCGGGTCGCCCGTGAGGTGGGTACGGAAGGCCAACTGGGCGGTCAGGCAAGGGTTCCTGGCGTCACCGGCATCTGGAAGGACCTCAGCGACAACGTCAACCTGATGGCCAACAACCTGACCATCCAGGTGCGCAACATCTCCCAGGTCTCGGCCGCGGTCGCCAACGGCGATCTGACCAAGAAGGTCACCGTCGAGGCGCGCGGCGAGGTCGCGGCGCTGGCCGACACCGTCAACACCATGGTCACCACGCTGTCGTCGTTCGCCGACGAGGTCACGAGGGTGGCCCGCGAGGTGGGCACCGACGGCATCCTGGGCGGCCAGGCCCGGGTGCCCGGCGTCGCCGGGACCTGGAAGGACCTCACCGAGTCCGTGAACTCGATGGCGTCCAACCTCACCGGCCAGGTCCGCAACATCGCGATGGTCACCACCGCGATCGCCAAGGGTGACCTGACCAAGAAGATCGACATCGATGCGCGGGGCGAGATCCTCGAGCTCAAGACGACCATCAACACCATGGTCGACCAGCTGTCCTCGTTCGCCGAGCAGGTCACCCGGGTGGCCCGCGAGGTGGGTACGGAAGGACAGCTGGGCGGTCAGGCGCAGGTGCGCGGCGTGGCAGGCACCTGGAAGGACCTGACCGAGTCGGTGAACGAGATGGCGGGCAACCTCACCCGCCAGGTGCGCGCGATCGCCGCCGTCGCCGCGGCGGTGACGCTCGGGGACCACAACGTCCGCATCGACGTGGACGCGGCGGGCGAGATCCTGGAGCTCCAGGACAACGTCAACACCATGATCTCCACGCTGCGCGAGACCACGCTCGCCAACGAGGAACAGGACTGGCTCAAGGGCAACTTGGCCCGTATCTCCGGTCTGATGCAGGGGCGCCGCGACCTGAAGGACGTGGCCAAGCTCATCATGAGCGAGCTGTCCCCGGCCGTCTCGGCGCAGCACGGCGCGTTCTTCCTCGCGTCCCAGCCCGGCGACGGGTTGGAGATCGACGTCGACGGCTCGGACCGGTCGGCCTACGAGCTGCGGCTGATGGGCTCCTACGGCTATTCCATGGGCTCCATGCCCACGACCTTCAGGCCCGGTGAGACGCTGATCGGCACGGCCGCGGCGGAGAAGCGCACCATCCTGGTGGAGAACGTCCCCTCCGGGTATCTGAAGATCGCCTCCGGTCTGGGCGAGGCGCCGCCGGCGAATGTGATCGTGCTGCCGGTGCTGTTCGAGGACAAGGTCCTGGGCGTGATCGAGCTGGCGTCCTTCCAGTCCTTCACCCAGATCCAGAAGGACTTCCTCAGCCAGATCGCCGAGATGATCGCGACCAGCGTCAACACCATCTCGGTCAACACCAAGACCGAGGTCCTGCTCAAGCAGTCGCAGCAGCTGACCGAGCAACTCAAGGAGCGCTCGGGGGAGTTGGAGAGCCGGCAGCGCGCGCTGGAGCTGTCCAACTCCGAGCTGGAGGAGAAGGCCGAGCAGCTGCGCAAGCAGAACCGCGACATCGAGGTGAAGAACACCGAGATCGAGGAGGCGCGGCAGGTCCTGGAGGAGCGCGCGGCGCAGCTGGCGGTCTCCATGCGCTACAAGTCGGAGTTCCTGGCGAACATGTCGCACGAGCTGCGCACACCGCTCAACTCCCTGCTCATCCTCGCCAAGCTGCTCGCCGACAACGCCGAGGGCAACCTCTCGCCCAAGCAGGTCGAGTTCGCCGAAACGATCCACGGTGCGGGCTCGGACCTGCTCCAGCTCATCAACGACATCCTGGACCTGTCCAAGGTCGAGGCGGGCAAGATGGACGTCAGCCCGACCCGTATCGCGCTGGTCCAGCTCGTCGACTACGTCGAGGCGACGTTCCGGCCGCTGACCGCGGAGAAGGGCCTGGACTTCTCCGTACGGGTCTCCCCGGAGCTGCCCGCGACGCTGCACACCGACGAGCAGCGCCTGCTGCAGGTGCTGCGCAACCTGCTGGCCAACGCGGTGAAGTTCACCGACACCGGCGCCGTGGAGCTGGTCATCCGGCCCGCGGGCGGCGATGTGCCGCCGCAGATCCGCGAGCAGCTGCTGGAGCACGGCTCGCTGCGCGACCCCGACGCCGACATGATCGCCTTCTCGGTGACCGACACCGGCATCGGCATCGCCTCCAGCAAGATGCGGGTGATCTTCGAGGCGTTCAAGCAGGCGGACGGCACGACCAGCCGCAAGTACGGCGGTACGGGCCTGGGGCTGTCCATCAGCCGGGAGATCGCGCGGCTGCTGGGCGGCGAGATCCACGCCGCCAGTGAGCCGGGCCGCGGCTCCACCTTCACCCTGTACCTGCCGCAGAACCCCGGCGGGCTGCCGCCGCAGGGCTATCCGCAGCTGGTCGCCGGCGGGCTGGCGATGGACGCGGAGGCGCACGACGAAGAGGCGGGTGCTCAGGGGCAGTGTGCCGATGAGGTGGCACCGCCGCTGCAGGGGTCCTCACGCAACGGCTCCGGTGGCCTCAACATCCGCCGCAGGCGCGGGATTTCGGGCGTCTCGCGGCGCCCGGCGCTGCCCGCGCCCGTCCAGCCGGCCCCGCCCGCCCAGACGCCCAACGAGGAGCCCTGGCTCGGCAACGGGCAGGACCTGGTCGACCCGAGCTTCGACGGGGGGTTCCACGGCGAGAAGGTGCTCATCGTCGACGACGACATCCGTAACGTCTTCGCGCTGACCAGCGTCCTGGAGCAGCACGGCCTGTCGGTGCTGTACGCCGAGAACGGCCGGGAGGGCATCGAGGTGCTGGAGCAGCACGACGACGTCGTCCTGGTGCTGATGGACATCATGATGCCGGAGATGGACGGGTACGCGACCACGGCCGCCATCCGCCGTATGCCGCAGTTCGCCGGGCTGCCTATTATCGCGCTGACGGCCAAGGCGATGAAGGGCGACCGGGAGAAGAGCATCGAGTCGGGCGCCTCGGACTATGTGACCAAGCCGGTGGACACCGACCACCTGCTCTCGGTGATGGAGCAATGGATGCGGGCGGAGTGACGGCGGTTTCCCATGAAGTCGGCGACGCCCGGCGGATGCTGACTGAGGGTGGCCGTCAACGTGTGGGAGCGCGGTATTCGGGGAACCTTCTGGTCTCCCACTGCGTTTGTGCTACGTGCACAGTGACATCGCGGTGACAGGGTGTGGCGACAGGCGGGGTGCGGCTACCATGACCGGCACAAGGACGGGCGGCATGACGGAGCCGTCCCCTGGGGCGGCGTCCGGTGCATTGCCGGGGCGAGGAGGACGGGCCATGGTGCAGAAGGCCAAGATCCTCCTGGTCGATGACCGGCCGGAGAATCTGCTGGCGCTGGAGGCGATCCTCTCCGCGCTCGATCAGACGCTGGTGCGGGCATCGTCCGGGGAGGAAGCGCTCAAAGCACTGCTCACGGACGATTTCGCGGTGATTCTGCTCGATGTGCAGATGCCGGGGATGGATGGTTTCGAGACCGCCGCGCACATCAAGCGCCGCGAGCGCACCCGGGACATCCCGATCATCTTCCTCACCGCCATCAACCATGGCCCGCACCACACCTTCCGCGGCTATGCGGCGGGCGCGGTGGACTACATCTCCAAGCCCTTCGACCCGTGGGTGCTGCGCGCGAAGGTCTCGGTGTTCGTCGAGCTGTACATGAAGAACTGCCAGCTGCGGGAGCAGGCGACGCTGCTGCGGCTCCAGTTGGAGAACGGGCGCTCCAGCGCCAACGAGGCCAAGGAGCCGGCGGGCCTGCTCGCCGAGCTGTCGGCCCGGCTGGCCGCCGTCGAGGAGCAGGCCGAGGCGCTGTCCAAGCAGCTGGACGAGTCGGCGGACGCCGCCGCGGTGGCCACCGCGGCGCATCTGGAGCGCAAACTCACCGGGCTGCGCAGGGCGCTGGACGCCCTGGAGCCGGGCACCGGCGGCGGCACCGGGACCGTGCCCTCGCAGGGCTGAGGACGGCCCGCGGGGCTGACGCTCCCTCACGGCCGGTTTGTGCGACACGAATGGGTCAACGCTCGATCGCTCGTGTCACTGGTGGCCGACGCCTGTAATCTCGTCACCATGGCCTCACGTACGTCCGGCAAGGGTTCCCAGAGCACGGCGGGCACCTCGAAGCAGCCCGGGCGGTCCGGGAGCGCAGCGAAGAAGACCGCCGCGAAGAAACCGCCCGCCAAGAAGGCGCCCGTCAAGAAGGCGCCGCCGAAGAAGGGCGCGGCGGCCAAGCGCGCTCCGGCGAAGAAGGGCCCCGTCAAGAAGGCGGCGCCCAAGCCGGCCCCGTCGCCCACCGGCGGTCTCTACCGTCTCGTACGCGCCTGCTGGCTCGGTGTCGCGCACGGCATCGGCGCGACCTTCCGCGGCGTGGGCCGCGGCGCGAAGAATCTCGACCCCGCACATCGCAAGGACGGACTGGCGTTGCTGTTGCTCGGCCTCGCGCTCGTCGTGGCGGCCGGCACCTGGTCCAACCTCAGCGGGCCGGTCGGCGACATCGTCGAACTGCTGGTGACCGGGGCGTTCGGGCGCCTGGACCTGCTGGTGCCGATACTGCTGGGCGGCATCGCCGTACGCCTGATCCGCCACCCGGAGAAGCCCGAGGCCAACGGGCGGATCGTGATCGGCCTCTCGGCGCTGGTCATCGGCATCCTGGGGCAGGTCGCCATCGCCTGCGGCTCGCCCGGCAGGGGCGACGGCATAGGAGCCATGCAGGACGCCGGGGGCTATATCGGCTGGGCGGTGTCCAAGCCGCTGATCTTCACCGTCGGCCAGACGCTGGCGGTGGCGCTGCTGGTGCTGCTGACCCTCTTCGGCCTGCTGGTGGTCACCGCCACCCCCGTCAATGCCATCCCGCAGCGGCTGCGCGCGCTCGGCGCCCGTCTGGGCCTGGTGGAGACCTACGAGGTGGAGCCCGCCGAGGGGCCGCAGGAGTTCGCCGAGGAGTGGCGCGAGCAGCCGGGGCGGCGCAGCAGGCGGCCCGCTGCCGAGCCGCTCGCGGCCTCTCCGGAGGCGATAGAGGAGGAGGCGCTGGCCAAGCGCCGCCGTTCGCGCCGTACGCCCGTACAGCCTGCGGTGGACCGCCCCATGGACGCCGTGGACGTGGCCGCCGCGGCCGCCGCAGCGCTGGACGGCGCCGTGCTGCACGGCGTGCAGCCCTCGCCGCTGGTCGCGGACCTGAGCAGCGGTATCTCCGGCGAGCGCGGGGAGCAGACGGAGGAGCCGGCCGCCGACAGCGGCTCGGTGCCGCCCGCGCGCGGGGCCGGGAAGCCGGGCAAGCAGGGCGCCGTACCGGACTTCACCAAGGCCGCTCCCGAGCCGGTGGACGATCTGCCGCAGCGGGCCGAGCAGCTGCTGCTGTCCAACGACATCACCTACGCGCTGCCCTCGCTGGACCTGCTGGAGCGCGGCGGGCCGGGCAAGACCCGCAGTGCCGCCAACGACGCGGTCGTGGACTCGCTGACCAATGTCTTCGGGGAGTTCAAGGTGGACGCGGCGGTCACCGGCTTCACGCGCGGTCCGACGGTCACCCGTTACGAGGTCGAGCTGGGCCCGGCCGTCAAGGTCGAGAAGATCACCGCGCTGGCCAAGAACATCGCGTACGCGGTCGCCAGTCCGGACGTACGGATCATCAGCCCGATTCCCGGCAAGTCCGCCGTCGGCATCGAGATCCCCAACAGCGACCGCGAGATGGTCAACCTCGGCGATGTGCTGCGCTCGGCGGAGGCGGTCGGCGACGAGCACCCGATGCTGGTCGCGCTCGGCAAGGACGTCGAGGGCGGCTACGTCTCGGCCAACCTGGCGAAGATGCCGCACATCCTGGTCGCCGGTGCCACCGGCTCCGGAAAGTCCTCCTGCATCAACTGCCTGATCACCTCGGTCATGGCCCGCGCCACCCCCGACGAGGTGCGGATGGTGCTGGTGGACCCCAAGCGCGTGGAGCTGACCGCCTACGAGGGCATCCCGCACCTGATCACGCCCATCATCACCAACCCCAAGAAGGCCGCCGAGGCCCTCCAGTGGGTGGTCCGCGAGATGGATCTGCGCTACGACGACCTGGCGGCGTACGGCTTCCGGCACATCGACGACTTCAACGAGGCCGTCAGGAACGGCAAGGTCACCCCGCCCCAGGGCAGCGAGCGCGAGCTGTCGCCGTACCCGTATCTGCTGGTCATCGTCGACGAGCTGGCGGACCTGATGATGGTGGCGCCGCGCGACGTGGAGGACTCCATCGTCCGCATCACGCAGCTGGCGCGTGCCGCGGGCATCCACCTGGTGCTGGCCACCCAGCGCCCCTCCGTGGACGTCGTCACCGGTCTGATCAAGGCGAACGTGCCCTCCCGGCTCGCGTTCGCGACCTCCTCGCTCGCCGACAGCCGGGTCATCCTGGACCAGCCCGGCGCCGAGAAGCTGATCGGCAAGGGCGACAGCCTCTTCCTGCCGATGGGCGCGAACAAGCCGGTCCGTATGCAGGGCGCCTTCGTGACGGAGTCCGAGGTCGCGGCGGTGGTCAAGCACTGCAAGGATCAGATGGCGCCTGTCTTCCGCGAGGACGTCACCGTCGGCCAGACCCAGAAGAAGGAGATCGACGAGGAGATCGGCGACGACCTGGACCTGCTGTGCCAGGCGGCCGAGCTGGTGGTCTCCACGCAGTTCGGGTCCACCTCCATGCTCCAGCGCAAGCTGCGGGTGGGCTTCGCCAAGGCGGGGCGGCTGATGGACCTGATGGAGTCGCGGAACATCGTCGGGCCGAGCGAGGGGTCCAAAGCGCGCGATGTGCTCGTCAAGCCGGACGAATTGGATGGAGTGCTCGCGGTGATCCGCGGGGAGGCTCCCTTCTAGGCGTCATGCGCCGTACGGGCTCTCACCCGTACGAGATCGCACGCAACCGTTTCTCCTGCCGATACGTCAAGTTGAGGGAGGTGACAGGACGATGCTTCACCATCGCGACCAGCGGCTGCCTCCGTAGGCCTTCTGATGGCGTACAAAGTCCGCTCTCCCGCTTGCCCGACCCTTTCGTTCCACCCCTAGACTGAGCTTCCAGCAGGTGGCTACACGCTCGAAAGGCGCCCCCGTGTCCATCGGCAACTCCCCTGAAGACGACCGGCCTTCCGTCGGTCGCGTCCTCCAGCAGGCCCGTATCGACGCCGGACTGACCGTCGACGAGGTCAGTACGACCACGCGGGTGCGCATTCCCATCGTGCATGCGATCGAACAGGACGACTTCTCGCGCTGCGGCGGCGACGTCTACGCCCGGGGACACATCCGTACGCTCGCGCGCGCCGTGGGACTGGACCCGGCCCCGCTGATCGCGCAGTACGACGCCGAACACGGCGGCCGTCCCGCGCCGACCCCTGCCGCGCCCCTCTTCGAGGCCGAGCGCATCCGCCCCGAGCCGCGCCGCCCCAACTGGACGGCCGCGATGGTCGCGGCGATCGTCGCCGTCGTCGGCTTCGTGGGCTTCACGCTCTTCAACGACGGCGACAAGGGCAGCGGCAAGCCGGTGGCCGGCGGGGACACCGCCGGCAGCGTCAAGCCGACGACCCCGCCGACCAAGGTCAAGCCGAACAAGCCCGTCGACCCCAAGCCCGCCCCCTCCGACAGCGCCATCGCGGGGCTGCCCAAGGACAAGGTCACCATCAAGGTCACCGCCAAGGACGGGCAGAGCTGGATCTCAGCCAAGGACGCCAACGGCAAGCTGCTGGAGGACGGCCTGCTCAGGCAGGGACAGTCCCGGACCTTCACGGACAAGAAGCGCATCGATCTGGTCCTGGGCAACGCCCCCGCCGTACAGCTGTACGTCAACGGCAAGGAGGTCAGGGAGGTCGGCAACAAGGGCTCCGTGGAGCGGCTGAGCTACACCCCCGGTTACACCCCTGGGGACCCGCAGGCGGGCTGACCAGGCCCGGGAGCCGTCGGTGACGGGTGAGCCGAACCCTGGCAGCCATGGCGGCGGCCGGGACAAAGTAGGCTGAGCCCTATGCCCGAACGCCGTACCGTCGCCCTTGTCACTCTTGGCTGCGCCCGTAACGAGGTGGACTCGGAGGAGCTCGCAGGCCGCCTGGCAGCGGACGGCTGGGAGCTCGTCGAGGACGCCTCCGATGCCGATGTCGCCGTCGTCAACACCTGTGGATTCGTCGAGGCCGCCAAGAAGGACTCCGTAGACGCCCTGCTGGAAGCCAATGATCTCAAGGACCACGGCAGGACCCAGGCCGTGGTGGCCGTGGGCTGCATGGCGGAGAGATACGGCAAGGAGCTGGCCGAGGCGCTGCCCGAGGCCGACGGCGTGCTCGGCTTCGACGACTACGCCGACATCTCCGGCCGTCTGCAGACCATCCTGAGCGGGGGCAGTGTCGAGGCCCACGCACCGCGCGACCGTCGCAAGCTGCTGCCGATCAGCCCCGCCGAGCGGCAGAGCGCCGACGGGGTGGCGCTGCCGGGCCACGGGGACGCTCTCGCGTCCGCCCCTGAGGACCTGCCCGAGGGCATCGCACCGAAGTCCGGGCCGCGGGCGCCGCTGCGCCGCCGCCTGGACACCAACCCCGTCGCCTCGGTGAAGCTGGCCTCCGGCTGCGACCGCCGGTGCTCCTTCTGCGCCATTCCCTCCTTCCGCGGATCGTTCATTTCGCGCCGTCCTTCGGACGTGCTCGGCGAGACGCGGTGGCTGGCCGAGCAGGGCGTGAAGGAGATCATGCTGGTCTCCGAGAACAACACCTCCTACGGCAAGGACCTGGGCGACATCCGCCTGCTGGAGACGCTGCTGCCCGAGCTGGCGGCGGTGGACGGCCTGGAGCGGATCCGGGTCAGCTACCTGCAGCCCGCCGAGATGCGGCCCGGGCTCATCGACGTACTGACCGGGACCGACAAGGTCGCGCCGTACTTCGACCTGTCCTTCCAGCACTCCGCGCCCGGGGTGCTGCGCGCGATGCGGCGCTTCGGCGACACCGACCGCTTCCTGGAGCTGCTGGAGCAGATCCGCGGCAAGGCGCCGCAGGCCGGAGCGCGCTCGAACTTCATCGTCGGATTCCCCGGCGAGAGCGAGGCGGACCTCGCTGAGCTGGAACGCTTCATCAGCCAAGCCCGTCTGGACGCCATCGGGGTGTTCGGATACTCCGACGAGGACGGCACCGAAGCGGCCACCTACGAGCACAAGCTCGATGCGGACGTGGTGGCCGAGCGCCTGGCGCACATCTCGCGGCTGGCCGAGGAGCTCACGGCGCAGCGCGCCGAGGAGCGCCTGGGTGAGACCGTGGAGGTACTGGTCGACCGGATCGACGAGGAGGACGGCTACGTGGGCCGGGCGGCGCACCAGGCGCCGGAGACCGACGGGGTCACTCTCCTGACCACCGACCAGGACCTGGTGCCCGGCCGTATGGTCGTGGCAAAGGTAGTGGCGACCGAGGGCGTGGACCTGGTCGCCGAAGTGCTCGACGGCGAGGCCGGCGGGTGTTCCGAGGAGGCGGGCAGATGACCGGAGTCCCGGCAGCCGCAGCGGGCGGTACCGGCAGGCCGGCGCCCGGTGGCAAGCTGGGCGCTGCGGCCGTCAATCAGGCCAGCGTGTGGAACATCGCCAACATCCTCACGATGGTGCGTCTGCTGCTGGTGCCCGCCTTCGTGATGCTCCTGATGCACGGCGACGGCTACGACCCGGCCTGGCGCTCCTTCGCCTGGGCCGCGTTCGCCATCGCCATGATCACCGACCTGTTCGACGGCCATCTGGCGCGGGCGTACAACCTGGTCACGGACTTCGGGAAGATCGCCGACCCGATCGCGGACAAGGCGATCATGGGCGCGGCGCTGATCTGTCTGTCGATCCTGGACGATCTGCCGTGGTGGGTGACCGGTGTGATCCTCTTCCGCGAGCTGGGCATCACGCTCATGCGGTTCTGGGTGATCAGGCACGGTGTGATTCCGGCCAGTCGCGGCGGCAAGATCAAGACACTGGCGCAGGGCACGGCGACGGGCATGTACGTCCTCGCGCTGACCGGAGGGCTCGCCACGTTCCGGTGGTGGGTGATGGCGGTGGCCGTGGTGCTGACCGTCGTCACCGGGCTGGACTACGTACGGCAGGCGATCGTGCTGCGCCGGGCCGGGCTGGCCGGGCAGCGGGCGGAGGGCGCGGCCTCGGCCGTGACGGCGGGCGAGAGCGTGGCGCGTGAGGAGCGGGACAGCGGCCCCGCCGGGCGGGAGTCCCTGCGGTGACATCGGCGGCGGCCCAGGCGCTGGAGGCGCTCGCCGGGCGCGGGCAGAGCCTGGCCGTGGCCGAATCCCTGACCGGCGGACTTCTCGCCGGGGCGCTGACCGCCGTACCAGGGGCCTCGCGGGTCTTCAGGGGTTCGGTGACGGCGTACGCCACCGAGCTCAAGCGCGAGGTGCTGGGGGTGGACGGGGCGCTGCTGGCCGAGCGCGGGGCGGTGGACGGCGAGGTCGCCCGGCAGATGGCGCGGGGCGTTCGACGTGTGCTCGGCGCGCACTGGGGTATCGCCACAACAGGAGTCGCCGGCCCCGACCCCCAGGACGGGCAGCCGGTGGGCACCGTCTTCGTCGCGGCCCAGGGTCCGGCCGGTACGGGGAGCGTGCGGCGGCTGGAACTGACCGGTGACCGTGACCGGATTCGTACGGACAGTGTCGCGGCTGCGGTAGAGCTGCTGCTGAGCGAACTGACAGAGAATGCGCGGGCACAGGATACGGAACAACGGGGGGGATATTGATGTTTGCAGCCCTGAGTGAACACGAACTTGCGCCCCGCACGGCAAAGGCCCGAGGCGGTACGGTGGGGCGAGAAGGATCCGGATTCGAGGTCCGAGGAGGGAGCCAGCGATGATTCTGCTTCGTCGCCTGCTGGGTGACGTGCTGCGCCGACAGCGTCAGCGCCAGGGCCGCACCCTGCGCGAGGTCTCCTCCTCCGCCCGGGTGTCGCTCGGCTACTTGTCCGAGGTCGAGCGGGGGCAGAAGGAGGCGTCCTCCGAGCTGCTCTCGGCGATCTGTGACGCACTGGACGTACGCATGTCAGAGCTGATGCGCGAGGTCAGCGACGAGCTGGCGCTCGCGGAGCTGGCGCGGTCGGCTGCCGCGAGCGAGCCGGTGCCCGCGCCGGTGCGGCCGAAGTTCAACGCGGTGTCCGTCACGTCCCTGGCGGGCGTGCCGGAGGAGCGTGTGACGATCAAGGCCCCCGCGGAGGCCGTGGACGTCGTGGCGGCCTGAGGCCGTACCGCTCGCCCGCTGCCGGGGGCGACCCCGTATTGCGCAGGTGCTTGCCCCTAGCCCTGGTCAGGTTGGTACTGACCGGGGCTGTCGGCATTTCCGGCACGTTTGTGGGCGGCCCGGCGGTGGTACCCCGAGCCGGGTGGCGGCGCCTTGAGCGCTTCTCGAGTCCTGGGGACGTATGGCCCCTCCGATGGCGATGGATCGTTTGTACGATGGATCAAGAGGGCCAAACGGAATCATTCGCTCGAAAAGGAGTTAATGGATGTCTGTGGTGAAGAGCACGCTGACCGAGGACGGCCGGAAGATCGTCGGGGAGGCGCTGCAGGGCGCGCTCGTCGATCTGGTGGACCTCTCGCTCGTGGCCAAGCAGGTGCACTGGAACGTCGTCGGGCCGCGCTTCAGGTCCGTACACCTGCAGCTCGACGAGGTCGTGGACACCGCCCGTCTGCACGCGGACACGGTCGCCGAGCGCGCGTCGGCGATCGGGGTGACCCCGGACGGCCGGGCCTCCACCGTCTCCAAGACCAGCGGCATCGGCGAGACCCCGGACGGCTGGGTCAAGGACACCGACGCGGTCCAGGTGCTGGTACGGGCCCTCGGTGCGGTCATCGAGCGGATGCGCGAGCGCATCGACGCGACCGGTGACCCGGACCCGGTCAGCCAGGACCTGCTCATCGGGCTGACCGGTGACCTGGAGAAGCACCACTGGATGTTCCAGGCGGAGGCCGCCTGAGGCGGCCGCTGCGCGACGTATGCGAAAGGCCCCCGGACACTTGGTCCGGGGGCCTTCGCGCGTGCTGGGTGAAGGGGAGGGGCTTCTGGGTGCGGGAGCGGGGGCGGTGGGTGAGACTGCCGGGGAGGGGGGGACCGGGTGGTCCGGGGCCGTGGCGGCGGGCGTCGGGCGGGCCGGAGGCGGGGGAAGTGCTCGATGAGTGAGGGCCGCCGGGTGGTGCGAGTGCGCCGGTAGTGCCCCGGTGCGCCCTCCCGAGGGGCGGCAGGCGCCGTCTAGCGTCGGTGTCAGGAGGCAGCCATGGCGTGGCACGACGTCCGGGGCCGCAGGTCGTGGACGGTTCCGGGGCGGTGGGCGGCCGCGGTCGCCCTCGGGGGACTGTGGTGGTGGGCCGTGCTGCGGCTGGCGTTGTGGCCCGAGGGGGCGGGGGTGGTGGAGGGCACCGTGGCGGCGGGCGGGTGGGGGCTGAGCCTGCTGCCGGTGCACTGCGTGCCGTGGGCGGGGCGGGCGGGGGGACGGGGGCCTGCTGCGGCGCGGGGGCGAGGGGGAGCGGGGGCGGGGCGATCCGAGACGAGCGGTGGGGGCGTACGGCGGTCCGCCGCGGTGTCGGCGAGGGCGCCGGGGGGCGCGGGGGCGCGGCGGGTCACCACGGCATGGCGACGCCGCCGTTGGGGCGCAGGATCTGGCCGGTCGTGAAGGACGCCGCGTCCGAGGCGAGGTGGAGGACGGCGTGGGCGATGTCGGCGGGCTCACCCACCCGGCCCAGCGCGGCTCGGCGGATCATGGCGGCCTCGGCCTGCTGCTGGCCGGCGGGGGTGTGCCGGTCGGTCATGGGGGTGCGTACCCAGCCGGGCGCGACGGCGTTGACGCGGATGCCGTGCGGGCCGACCTCGGTGGCGAGGGTCTTGGTGAGCTGGACGACGGCGGCCTTGGCGACTCCGTAGCACAGCAGGCCCGGGGCGCCGGTGTCGATGGCGCCGGAGGCCATGGTGACGATGGAGCCGGGGGTGCCGGTGGTGATCATCGCGTCGGCCGCCGCCTGGCAGGCGTACAGGACGCCCTTGAAGTTGGTGGCCCAGACGCGGTCGAGGTCGGCGTCGGTGGTCTCCAGGACGGGGCCGGAGTGCATGATACCGGCGATGGGGGCCATCACGTCCAGGCGGCCTGTGATGCTCAGGGCCTCGGTGACCAGGGCGCGGGTCTGCGACCGGTCGGTGACGTCGAGAACGTGGGGGTGTGCGGCGCCGCCCTCGGCGGTGATGCGGCGGGCGGTCTCGTCCGCGCCCCCGGCGTCGCGGTCCGCGCACAGTACGGTGGCGCCGGCCGCGGCGAGGAGGGCGGCACTGGCGCGGCCGATGCCGCCGGCGGCGCCGGTGACGATCGCGGTGCGGCCGGTGAGGTCGTACGCCGCGAGGGCCGGCAGGGGCATGGCGTGAGGGTAGGGCTGGAACTGACGAGGCGTCAATTGGCGGGAGAGGGTTCGCTGTTGAGTGCCTGGTCGGGCTGGCAGGTGGGGCACCAGAAGGTGACGCGCTCCTGGGTGGCGGGGCCCTGGTCGGCGGTCAGGACCGCGGTGCCGCAGCGCAGGCAGGGCAGGCCGGCGCGGCCGTAGACCCACAGACGGCGGTCCGGGCGGGCGCTGGGGGTGGTGGTGCGGGCAGGGCGGTCCTTGTTGATCTCCAGGAGCTTCTTGGCCAGGGCCGGGGCGCGCTCGGGGGCGGGCAGCAGGCCGACCGGGAGCCAGGGCGAGGCGCCGAGCAGGAAACACAGCTCGCACTTGTAGATGTTGCCGATGCCCGCCAGATTGCGCTGGTCCAGGAGGGCTTCGCCCAGAGGGCGTTCGGGGGCGCAGAGCAGGCGGCGCAAGGCCTCGTCCGGGTCCCAGTCCGGGCCCAGGAGGTCGGGGCCCAGATGGCCGACGGCGGTGGACTCCTCGGCCGTACGCAGGAGTTCGAGGACCGGCAGGCGGTAGCCGACGGCGGTGCGGTCGGCGACGGCCAGGACGGCGCGGATCTGGTGGGCGGGGCCGCCGCGCCAGCGCTCGCCGGGTGCGTACAGCCGCCAGGCGCCGTCCATGCGCAGGTGGGAGTGGAGGGTCAGGCCGCCCTCGACGCGGGTCAGGAGGTGCTTGCCGCGGGGTACGACCTCCAGGACCGTACGGCCGGTGAGGTCGACGGTGGCCAGACGGGGGACGCGCAGGTCGCTGCGGGTGAGGGGTTTGCCGGCGAGCGCCTGGTGGAGGTGGCGGGCGGCGCGGTGGACGGTGTCGCCTTCGGGCATGGGGACATGATGCCAACCGGGGCGGGGCGGAGAGTGCCGGCGGGCGGGGCGGGGATGGGCGGGGTGATCTTGGGGGTGTCGTCACGGTCCCGCCGCTCGGCCGGAGGGGCCGTGACGTTTCGGCGGGCGGGGCCGTGAAGACGGGCCGGGGGCTCAGGGGGTGAGGAGCTTGGCCTCGGCGGTGGGGGAGAGGCCGATCTCCGGGCGCTGGGGCGGCGGCCCGGGGAGGGTGCGCAGCCAGGACCAGGTGTCGGCGACGGTCTCGGCGGCCGGACGGCAGCGCAGCCCGGCGGCGAGTGCCTTGGAGACGTCGCCGCGGTAGAAGGCGTCGTGGGTCTCGCCCGGCGGGAGCCAGATGGGGAGCTCGGTGAAGGGCGCGATGCCCGCGTCGAGGATGTCCTGCGGGGCGGTCCAGTGCAGCCGGGCGTCGGAGCGGGTGGTCTCCAAGCAGGCCTGGAGCAGCTCGCCCATGGTGGTGTGGTCCGGCGGGCAGATGAGGTTGTACGGGCCGCCGAGCCCGCGCGATGCGGCGTCCAGGGTCCAGGTGGCCAGGTCGCGTACGTCGATGAACTGGACCGGGAGATCGCGCGGGCCCGGTGCCAGGACGGGGCCGCCGCGGGCGATGCGGCGCAGCCACCACGGCAGCCGCCCGATGTTCTCCCAGGGGCCGAGGATCACGCCCGCGCGGACCAGCAGCGCGTGGTCGCCGAAGGCGTCGGTGGCGGCCAGTTCGCCGCCCCGCTTGGCCTGGGCGTACTCCACCGCGCCGGCGTCGGGGGAGCCCGCCACCAGGGGGTCGCTCTCGTCGCCGCCCGCGCGGACGGGCGGGGCGTACACCGAGCGGCTGGAGATGTAGGAGTAGTGACCGACGCGGCCGGCCAGCAGGCGGGCGGCGTCGCGTACGCCGGAGGGTGTGGCGCTCCAGGTGTCCACGACCAGGTCCCACTCGCCGTACGCGAGAGCGCTCAGGCCGTCCGGGGCCGTCCGGTCGCCGAGCAGGGCGGATGCCCCGGCGGGTGGTGCGTGGTGTCCGCGGTGGAAGACCGTGGTCTGCCAGCCGCGCGCCAGCGCTTCTTCGGCGACCGCGCGTCCGACGAATTCCGTCCCACCCAGTATCAGAAGCCTCATGGGGCCGACTCTGCCCTCCGGCCGTCGCGAAGGGAACCGTTGCACGCTCTCGGCGGAATCGCGGTGGGAGGCGGGGAGTTGCCGCCCACCGCAGGCGGGGTCATGGGCGCAGCCTCAGGCCGCGCGGGGTGGCGTGGAAACCGGCGGCTTCCAGGGCGGGGGACAAGGGGGAGGTGAGGGCGGGGGTGCCGTTGATGCGCTCGATGGTGGTGGTGCCCAGTGCGCCGGCGCGCGCGGCGGTGGTGAGGGCTTCGAAGGCGAGCCGCAGCCAGGGGCCGGCGGCGGGGTCGACGGGATCTTCGGGGGCTTTGGGGGCGCCGTCCTCGGAGCGCTGCCAGGCGAGCAGGGTCTTGCCGCCGCGCTCCATGTAGAGGGCCAGTTCGCCGTCGACGAGGACGACCAGGGAGCCCGCCTTGCGGCCGGGCTTGTGGGTGGAGCCCTGCGGGGGCTCGGGCCAAGGGAGGGCGGCGCCATAGGCGTTGGCGGGGTCGGCGGCGGCGAGGACGGCCGTACGCGCCCCGGCCGAGGAGGAAGGGGCGGAGCCGGGGAAGGGGGCGGGGGCGTCGGCGGAGCGGTCGCGGGCCGTACTGATGGCGCGCAGGCGGTCCACCGCGCCGTCCATCGCGAACTGGGCGGCGCCCAGGCCCTCGACGACATAGCCGCGGCGGGCCTGGCCCAGCTCCTCGAAGGCCGCCAGGACGCGGTAGGCGGCGGAGAAGCCGCCCTCGACGCCTTCGGCGGCCACCGCGCCACGGGTGACCACGCCATGGCGGTCCAGGAGCATACGGGCCAGGGCGTGGGCGCGGTGGGTGGGGTCGGGCTCCAGGGCGGGGAGCAGGGACCAGCGGCCCGCGACGGTCGGGGGGCCGGAGCGGGAGGCGGTGGGGCGGCCCGTACGTCCGGCGGCGGCCGTGAGCGAGCCGTATCTGCCGCGGGGGACCGGGCGCTTGGCGCGGTGGGCGGTGGAGCCCGCCGTGCGCCCCGAGCCCAGCAGCGCGCGCAGCGGGGCGAGGGTGTCGTTGGTCAGGCGGCCGGACCAGGCCAGGTCCCACAGGGCGTCGGCCAGTTGGGGGTCGCTCGCCTCCGGGTGGGTGGTGGCGCGGACCTGGTCGGCGATCTGGCGGAAGAAGAGGCCGTATCCGGGGGCGAGGGCGGTGAGCAGGGACTCGTGGAGCGCGGTGAGTTCGAGGGGGTGCGGGGGCGGGAGGAGGAGCGGGGCGGTGTCGGCGAGATAGAGGGAGAGCCAGCCGTCCTTGCCGGGCAGGGCGCCCGCACCGGCCCACAACACCTCGCCGGTGGCGGTGAGTTCGTCCAGCATCGCGGGGGCGTAGTCGCGGACGCGGGAGGGCAGGACGAGCTTTTCCAGGGCCGAGGCGGGGACCGGCGCGCCCTGGAGCTGCTCGATGGCGCGGACCAGGCCGTCCGGGCCGCGCAGGCCGCCGCTGCCCAGGTGCTGCCACTGCGGGAGGAAGGCGGCCAGCGCGGCGGGCGGGACCGGCTCCAGCTCGTGCCGCAGCGCGGCCAGGGAGCGGCGGCGCAGACGGCGCAGGACCTGGGCGTCGCACCATTCCTGGCCCGGGCCGTGAGAAGGGGCGGCGCGCAGCGCTTCCGGGGAAGGGTGGTGGTGGGCGACGGGCGGGCGGAACTCGCCCTGGACGACCCGGCCCGCGGCGGCCAGGCGGTGCAGGGCGCCGTCGGTGACGGCGGTGCCCAGGCCGAAGCGGGCGGCGGCCTGCTCGGAGGTGAAGGGGCCGTGCGTACGGGCGTAGCGGGACAGGAGGTCGCCGAGCGGGTCCTTGACCGGTTCGGTGAAGGACTCCGGGACGCCGACGGGCAGGGCCGTGCCGAGGGCGTCGCGCAGGCGGCCGGCGTCCTCGACGGCGGCCCAGTGGTCGCGTCCGGCGATACGGACCGCGATGGCGCGGCGGGCGGCGGCCAGGTCCTGGGCCCAGCCCGGCTGTGCGCCGCGCTCGGTCAGCTCGGCCTCGGTGAGCGGGCCCAGGACGCGCAGCAGGTCCGCCACGCCCTCGGCGTCCTTGACGCGGCGCTCGTCCGTGCGCCACTGCAGCTCGCGCTCCAGCTCGGCCAGGACCTCGGCGTCCAGCAGCTCGCGCAGCTCGGCCTGGCCCAGCAGCTCGGCCAGCAGCCGGGAGTCCAGCGAGAGGGCGGCGGCGCGGCGCTCGGCGAGGGGGGAGTCGCCCTCGTACAGGAACTGGGCGACGTAGCCGTACAGCAGCGAGCGGGCGAAGGGGGAGGGCTCGGGGGTGGTGACCTCGACCAGCCGCACCCTGCGGGACTCGATGTCGCCCATCAGCTCGGTCAGGCCCGGCAGGTCGAAGACGTCCTGGAGGCACTCGCGGACGGCCTCCAAAACGATGGGGAAGGAGCCGAACTCGCTCGCCACCTGGAGGAGTTGGGCGGCGCGCTGGCGCTGCTGCCACAGCGGGGTGCGCTTGCCGGGGCTGCGGCGCGGCAGCAGCAGGGCGCGGGCCGCGCACTCGCGGAAGCGGGCGGCGAACAGCGCCGAGCCGCCGACCTGGTCGGTGACGATCTTGTCGATCTCGTCCTTGTCGAAGGGGACGTCGGCGGCGCCCACCGGGGACTGCTCGGGGTCGTACTCCAAGCCGCGCGAAGCGGTGCCGCCGGAGGCGTCGGCGTCGAGGAGGTCCAGGCCCATCAGATCGGCGTCGGGCAGGCGCAGCACGATGCCGTCGTCGGCGTGCATCACCTGGGCGTCCATGCCGTAGCGCTCGGCCAGGCGGGCCCCCAGGGCCAGCGCCCAGGGGGCGTGCACCTGCGCGCCGAAGGGGGAGTGGATCACCACTCGCCAGTCCCCGAGCTCGTCGCGGAAGCGCTCGACGACGATGGTGCGGTCGTCGGGGACATGGCCGCAGGACTGCTTCTGCTCGGTGAGGTAGGACAGGACGTTGTCGGCCGCCCACTGGTCCAGGCCCGCGGCGGCCAGCCGCTCGCGGGCGGACTCGGGGGCCAGGGAGCCGATCTCGCGCAGGAACGCGCCCAGCGCGCGGCCCAGTTCGAGGGGGCGGCCCAGCTGGTCGCCCTTCCAGAAGGGGAGCCGGCCCGGCACGCCCGGGGCGGGGGAGACCAGGACGCGGTCGCGGGTGATGTCCTCGATGCGCCAGGAGGTCGTGCCCAGGGTGAAGACGTCGCCGACGCGGGACTCGTAGACCATCTCCTCGTCCAGCTCCCCGACGCGGCCGCCGCCCTTCTTGGGGTCGGCGCCCGCCAGGAACACGCCGAACAGGCCGCGGTCGGGGATCGTGCCGCCGGAGGTGACGGCCAGCCGCTGCGCCCCCGGGCGGCCCGTGACCGTATGGGCCACGCGGTCCCAGACCACCCGGGGGCGCAGCTCGGCGAAGGCGTCGGAAGGGTAGCGGCCCGCGAGCATGTCCAGTACGGCGCTGAAGGCGGACTCGGGCAGCGAGGCGAAGGGGGCGGCGCGCCGGACGAGGGCGAGCAGCTCCTCGACGTCCCAGGTGTCCATCGCGGCCATGGCGACCAGCTGCTGGGCGAGGACGTCCAGCGGGTTGGCGGGGATGCGCAGCGACTCGATGGCGCCCGCCCGCATCCGCTCGGTGACCACGGCGGCCTGGACGAGGTCGCCGCGGTACTTGGGGAAGACCACGCCCGTGGAGACGGCGCCGACCTGGTGGCCGGCCCGGCCGACGCGCTGCAGCCCGGAGGCGACCGAGGGCGGCGACTCCACCTGGACCACCAGGTCCACCGCTCCCATGTCGATGCCCAGCTCCAGGCTGGAGGTGGCGACCACGGCGGGCAGGCGCCCGGCCTTCAAGTCCTCCTCCACCTGGGCGCGTTGCTCCTTGGAGACCGAGCCGTGGTGGGCACGGGCCAGGACTGAGGGCGCCCCCTTGGCGGCGCCGGCCTCGGCCATCAGCTCGGCGGGGGAGTGGTGCTCGGGCAGTGCCTGGCCCGTCTCCCGCTCGTAGGCGATCTCGTTGAGGCGGTTGCACAGGCGCTCGGCCAGGCGGCGGGAGTTGGCGAAGACGATGGTGGAGCGGTGGGCCTGGACGAGGTCGGCGATCTTCTCCTCGACATGCGGCCAGATGGAGGGCTTGTCGCCGCCCGGGTCGGAGTCCTGGGCCGAGGCGCGGGCCGAGGACTGTGCGGGGGAGCCGCCCAGCTCACCCATGTCCTGGACGGGGACGACCACCGAGAGGTCGAACTCCTTGCCGGAGGGCGGCTGCACGATCTCCACCCGCCGCCGGGGCGAGAGATAGCGGGCGACCTCCTCCACCGGACGCACCGTCGCCGACAGGCCGATACGGCGGGCCGGGCGCTCGAGCAGTTCGTCCAGCCGCTCCAGGGAGAGCGCGAGATGCGCCCCGCGCTTGGTGCCCGCGACGGCGTGCACCTCGTCCAGGATGACGGTCTCCACGCCCTGGAGGGCCTCCCGCGCCGAGGAGGTCAGCATCAGGAACAGCGACTCGGGGGTGGTGATGAGGATGTCCGGCGGGCGGTTGGCCAGGGAGCGGCGCTCGCCCGCCGGGGTGTCGCCGGAGCGGATGCCGACCCGGATGTCGGGCTCGGGCAGCCCCAGGCGGACCGACTCCTGGCGGATGCCCGTCAGGGGGCTGCGCAGATTGCGCTCCACATCGACGGCGAGGGCCTTGAGGGGGGAGACGTACAGCACCCGGCAGCGCTTCTTGGGCTCGGCCGGCGGGGGTGCGGCGGCGAGGCGGTCCAGCGAGGAGAGAAAGGCCGCGAGGGTCTTGCCGGAGCCGGTCGGCGCGACCACGAGCACGTCCGACCCCTCGTCGATCGCCCGCCAGGCGCCTTCCTGTGCCGAGGTGGGCGCGCTGAAGGCTCCCGTGAACCAGCCACGGGTCGCGGGGGAGAACGTGTCGAGCGCTGTCCGAGCCATGTCCTCCATCGTGCACCCGGCCACTGACAACGGGCCTGGCACGCGCTGCGTGGGCAGGGCGGACGGGCGGTCCGGGCCGCCCCGGCGCTCGGCCGGACGGACGACTGGCCGGCAGTGCGCGGGCGGGCGCCGTACGGGGGCGTACGCGCGTTCGCGGAGCCGCCGCCGGGACCACGGCCGATGGAGCGGCTAATCGATCCGGCGCCCGTAGGCGCGCAGCGTCAGAAGGGCCTTGAGGGTCACGATCGGGCGGCTTTCCAGGGCCGTACCCGGCGCCCACTGCCGCCAGTTGACCGGCCAGCCGCCGTCCTCCTCCTGGAGGGAGAGCAGGTGGTCCAGCGCCCGGTCCAGCTCCGCGTCCGTGAACCAGCGGCGGGCCAGCGAGCCGGGCAGCGGCGCGACGTCGTACGCGAAGTGGTGCTCCCCGGGCGCGTACCCCTCGGCCACCGGGGTCCGGGCCGCCCGCTGAGGCTCCACGACGATCAGCTCCTGTTCCCGTACGAGCCGGCCCAGGCGCTGCGCCGCGGCCTCGGCGCGCGGGCGGTCCGGGACGCCGTCCAGGAAGGCGAGGGCCGCCTCGACCTCGTAGGGGTGGGTCTTCTCCAGGGTCTCCACCGCGTGCCAGCAGTAGTCGGTGGCACGGAACAGCCAGGCGTGCCAGACCTCGTTGCGGTGCAGCAGCCCCACTACGGGGCCGGTGGCCAGCAGGTCGCTGGGCGGGTCGTCCACCAGCGGCATCCAGGGAGCCGCCGGATAGCCGCGCAAGGAGGGGTGCAGGGCGGGCAGCGCGCCGTCCGGCGTCGAGATCCGCGTCAGATAGCGGCAGATCCGCTCGATGTGCTGCCCCGCGCACCGCCCGATCAGGTCCAGCACGCTCAGCGCGTGCGCGGTGTGCAGGGGCTGGCTGACCGGGCCGCGCAGGTCGGGCTCCAGGGCGTGGCCGTAGCCCCCGTCGTCGTTGAGGTACGCGGCGAGCGCGGTCTCCACCGCGCCGGCACCGCCGTCGCCTTTCCCCGCGTCGTTGAGGAAGTGGTACTCGAATCGGCGCTGCTCGAGCACGCGGGCGGTGAGCCAGACGAAGCGCTCGGCACGGGCCAGAGGGGTCAGCGGTGGGCTTACGTTTTCGGCCATGGACAGACGGTAGGGCCCAGCGCACGGCAGGACAGCGCCTCGCGCACGGCTGCACTCTCAGGGGCGGGATACTGGACGCATGCGGTTGACGGTCTTCTGGCAGCGGATGGCGGATCACTTCGGTGAGAGCTACGCCGACTCCTTCGCGCGCGATCATGTGATGTCCGAACTCGGCGGCCGTACCGTCCACCAGGCACTGGACGCGGGATGGGGCGCCAAAGAGGTCTGGCGCGCGGTCTGCGCGGCGGTGGACGTCCCCTACGACAAGCGCTGAGCCGCGCGCGGACGACAGGGAACCGCGGCCCGGGCGGCGACTCGCGGGGCAGACACGGGACTGTCATATCGGTGCGCGACACTTGGCCCGTGCCAGCGACTGCGAAGACCACCAGCAACGACGACCGACGACCACCGGGCGGCGAGCGACCCGCCCGGATGCCGCGCTGGCTGCCCCGCGCGATGGTGCTGGCGCTCGCCCTGGTGGCCTGTTTCCAGCTCGCCAGCTGGGCGTTCCACCAGCTCATCTCGCTGTTGCTGAACGTACTGATCGCCTTCTTCCTGGCGCTGGCCGTCGAGCCCGCGGTGGACTGGATGGCCGCGCGGGGCATGCGGCGCGGAGCGGCGACCGGCATCGTCTTCTTCGGGATCTTCATCGCGACCGCGGGCTTCTTCACGCTCCTGGGATCGATGCTGGCGGGCCAGATCACCGACATGGTCGAGGAGTTCCCGCAGTACCTGGACTCCGTGATCAGCTGGATCAACACCACCTTCCACACCGAGCTGTCGCGGGTGGAGGTCCAGAACAACCTGCTGAACTCCGACTGGCTGCAGAAGTACGTCCAGGACAGCGCCAACAACGTCCTCGCGGTCTCGGCGACCGTCCTGGGCAGCCTGTTCAACCTCCTGACGGTGACGCTGTTCTCCTTCTACTTCGCCGCCGACGGGCCACGGCTGCGCCGCGCACTGTGCTCCGTGCTCCCGCCCACCCGGCAGGCCGAGGTGCTGCGCGCCTGGGAGATCGCGGTCGCCAAGACCGGCGGCTATCTCTACTCGCGCGGCCTGATGGCCCTGATCTCCGGCCTCGCGCACTACATCCTGCTGGAGATCCTGGGCGTGCCCTACGCCCCGGCGCTGGGCATCTGGGTCGGCCTGGTCTCGCAGTTCATCCCGACCATCGGCACCTATCTCGCGGGCGCGCTGCCCATCCTGATCGCGTTCAAGGAAGACCCCTGGTACGCGCTGTGGGTGTTCTGCTTCGTCATCGTCTACCAGCAGTTCGAGAACTATCTCCTGCAGCCGCGCATCACGGCCAAGACGGTGGACATCCACCCCGCCGTCGCCTTCGGGTCGGTCATCGCGGGTACGGCCCTGATGGGCGCGGTAGGCGCGCTGATCGCCATCCCGGCGACCGCGACCCTGCAGGCCTTCCTGGCCACGTACGTCAGGCGCTACGCGGTCACCGACGACTCGCGCGTCGAGGGGCGGGGGCGGCGCAGACGGGACTCCTCGGTGTTGGCGCGGGTGCGCAGGTCGCTGCGTGAAGAGCCGCCGTCGGCGCCGTTCGACGAGGAGCGCAGTGGGGCGGGGGCCGAGGGCCCGGAGCGTGGCCGTGAAGAGGACGGCCGGGAGAGCGGCGGTCGGGACAGCGGTCGGGAGGGGACGGACGGCAAGGGGGGAGCTGAGGGGGAGCGCGGGGAGCCGGGGGCCAAGTAGGGCCAGCGGGGGAGGGGCAGCCGACGGTGCTCTGGTGGTGCCCTGGCGGCGCCCCCTGATGGCGCCCTTATGGCGCCCGTCAGCCTCCGGTGAGCTGGAGCGAGAGCCACAGGGCGACGGTCGACAGCGTCAGGGCCGCGGGTGTGGTGAGCAGGCCGAGGAGGGTGAACTCCCCGAGGCCGACGGCGTGGCCGTGCTGGTGGGCGATGCGGCGCCACAGGAGGGTGGCGAGCGAGCCGGCGTAGGTGAGGTTGGGCCCGATGTTCACGCCGATCAGTACGGCGAGGACGGCGCCGGGGCCCGAGGACGCGGCCGGGGGGACCAGCGCGAGGACGGCCGGCAGGTTGTTGATCAGGTTGGCCAGGACGGCGGCCACCGCGGCGGTGCCGAGCAGCGCGGGCAGGGACGTGCCGTCGGGAAGGAGCCGGTCCAGGGCCTCGCCGAGGCCGTTGTCGAGGACCGCCCGGACGACGATGCCGAGGGCGAGGACGAAGGCCAGGAACGGCACGGAGGCGGAGCGCAGCAGCGTGGCCGGTGTGGTGCGGCGGCGGGCGAGGGCGCGTACGGCCATGACGAGCGCGCCCGCGGCGGCGGCCCAGGCCGGGTCGGTGCCCAGGGCGGAGGCGACGGCGAAACCGGCGAGCGTGGCGGCCACGGTCACCAGGGCGAACAGGGGGGCGCGCACCGGTTCCGCCGGGGCGCCGCCGTCGGCCACGGGGGCGAGGTCGGCGGCGAAGAAGCGGCGGAAGACGCCGTACTCGACGGCGATCGCGGCCAGCCAGGGCAGCGTCATCAGGAGGGCGAACCGCGTGAAGGTCAGGCCCGTGGCGGAGAACGCGAGCAGGTTCGTCAGGTTCGAGACGGGCAGCAGGAGCGATGCCGTGTTGGACAGGTGGGCACCGGCGTAGACGTGCGGCTTGGGCCGGGCGCCCATACGGGCCGCCGTCGCGAAGACCACCGGGGTCAGCAGGACCACGGTGGCGTCCAGGCTCAGGGCCGCGGTGATCACCGAGGCGAGTACGAAGACGGAGCCGAGCAGCCGCTGCGGGCGCCCGGCCGCCCAGCGTGCCATCCAGATGCCGCAGGTGTGGAAGAGCCCCTCGTCGGCACAGAGCTTGGCGAGCACCAGGACCGCCGCGAGGAAGCCGATCACCGGGCCGAGCCGTTCGGCCTCCTCCCGGACGTGCTCGAGCGGGACCGCCCCGGCCGTGATCACCACGCCGGCGGCAGGCACCGCGAAAGCGGCCTCGGGCCACCGGAAGGGGCGGACGACGGCGCATACCAGCACCACGACCAGGGCGGCGACGGACAGGGATTCGACGAGCATGGCCCCGATCATCGCGGGCGGCTGTGTCCACCGCGTTCACTGTGTCCACGACAGGGGCGCGTGCTCCGCGTGGTGAGCTTGACAGCAAAATCGAACATCCATTCTTATGGAAGTTCCGACCCGTGTTTCGGCCCGAGTTCTCGCGGATTTCTCGCCGTGGGACCCGGAGTTATCCACAGGCCGGAGCCGGGTCCGGGCGCGTTGTCAGTGGCAGGCGTTAGCGTCATGGACGTGAAGCGATCGACTCAAGCAAATCGGGTGGAACCCATGGCAGGCACTGACCGCGAGAAGGCGCTGGACGCCGCACTCGCACAGATTGAACGGCAATTCGGCAAGGGTGCGGTGATGCGCCTCGGCGAGCGGCCGAACGAGCCCATCGAGGTCATCCCCACCGGGTCGACCGCTCTGGATGTCGCGCTCGGCGTCGGCGGCCTCCCGCGCGGCCGCGTGGTGGAGGTGTACGGGCCGGAGTCCTCCGGTAAGACGACCCTGACGCTGCACGCGGTGGCCAACGCGCAGAAGGCCGGCGGCCAGGTCGCCTTCGTGGACGCCGAGCACGCGCTCGACCCCGAGTACGCCAAGAAGCTCGGCGTGGACATCGACTCCCTGATCCTGTCCCAGCCGGACAACGGCGAGCAGGCCCTGGAGATCGTGGACATGCTGGTCCGCTCCGGCGCGCTCGACCTCATCGTCATCGACTCCGTGGCCGCCCTGGTGCCGCGGGCCGAGATCGAGGGCGAGATGGGCGACTCCCACGTCGGCCTCCAGGCCCGTCTGATGAGCCAGGCGCTGCGGAAGATCACCAGCGCGCTCAACCAGTCCAAGACCACCGCGATCTTCATCAACCAGCTCCGCGAGAAGATCGGCGTGATGTTCGGCTCGCCGGAGACCACGACCGGTGGCCGCGCGCTGAAGTTCTACGCCTCGGTGCGTATCGACATCCGCCGTATCGAGACCCTCAAGGACGGCACGGAAGCGGTCGGCAACCGCACCCGCTGCAAGGTCGTCAAGAACAAGGTCGCCCCGCCCTTCAAGCAGGCCGAGTTCGACATCCTCTACGGCCAGGGCATCAGCCGCGAGGGCGGCCTGATCGACATGGGTGTGGAGCACGGCTTCGTGCGCAAGGCGGGCGCTTGGTACACCTACGAGGGCGACCAGCTCGGCCAGGGCAAGGAGAACGCCCGCAACTTCCTCAAGGACAACCCCGACCTCGCCAACGAGATCGAGAAGAAGATCAAGGAGAAGCTGGGCGTGGGTGTGCGCCCGGAGGACGCCGCGGGCGAGCCGGGCGCGGACGCCGCCGGGGCCGCCGAGTCCGGTGCGGAGCCCGCCAAGTCCGTGCCGGCGCCTGCCACCAAGGCCGCCAAGGGGGCCAAGGCCGCCGCGGCCAAGAGCTAGTCCGCCGTGACACGGCGAACGGAGTGGCCCGACAGTGGCGGCAGCGCAGGCCGGCACGGTGACCGCGGCATCGGCGGTGGCCACCGTGACAGCGGCCTGATCGACGCCGACGGTGGCTTCGGCCCCGTCGGCGGCGATGGCGGCCCGCCCTTCGGCGGCGAGGACGACGGCGCCTTCGGCAGCGGTGGCGGGGGTGCCGCTGCCGGGGGTGAGCGCCGTCGTGGCCGCAGAGGCCGTACGGACAGCGGTGGTTCCGCCTCGTCGAGGGCCGAGCCGGGGCCGCCGCGTACGCCCGAGGAGCAGGCGCGGGCGATCTGTCTGCGCCTGCTCACGGGCACCCCGCGCACCCGCAAGCAGCTCGCGGACGCCCTGCACAAGCGGGGCATCCCCGAGGACGCGGCCCACGAGGTGCTCTCGCGCTTCGAGGAGGTCGGGCTGATCGACGACGCGGCCTTCGCCGGCGCGTGGGTGGAGTCCCGCCACCACGGCCGGGGCCTGGCCCGCCGTGCGCTCGCCCGCGAACTGCGCACCAAGGGCGTGGACTCCGCGATCGTGGAGGAGGCCGTCGGCCGGCTCGACTCCGAGCAGGAGGAGCACACCGCCCGCGAACTGGTCGCGCGCAAGCTGCGGGCGACCAGGGGCCTGGACCGGGACAAGCGCCTGCGGCGGCTCGCCGGGATGCTGGCCCGCAAGGGATACCCGGAGGGCCTGGCCCTGCGGGTGGTCCGGCAGGCCCTCGAAGAGGAGGGCGAGGACCCGGAGTTGCTCGACGGGCACTTCTCCGGGGAGTGAGCCCGAGCGCTCCGCCGGCGGCACGGCCAGGGAACCGCAGGCCCGTGAGAGTGAGCCGTCGGGCGGGCGCTTCCCCGAAGGAGGGGGTGGGCGTGGTGAGGGGGTCCTCTGGAGGCGGGCGGGCCCCGTAGGGCGGTAGGGGGATATCCCCCGGAAGAGACGCCGGTCAGCCGGAGTGCCCGGGGTGCATGGTGCGCGTCAGGCTGGGCTCATGATGGTGCGTTATGCGATCCGGAGCCTGCGGGCCCGCAGAGGCGGATTCCTCGGCGCGTTCCTCGCGCTGCTGTGCGCGGCGGCGCTGATCACCGCCTGCGGAGCCCTGCTGGAGACGGGGCTGCGGGGCCGGGTCGCCACGGAGCGGTACGCCGCCGCGCCGCTGGTCGTCGCCGCGGACCAGAACGTCCACCACACCACCGTCACGCACAAGGGCGACGGTCGGACCAAGGTCAAGCACAAGCAGAAGCCGCTCACGGAGCGCGCCTGGCTGCCGCAGGAAGTGGCCCGGAAGGTCGCGGCGGTGCCCGGGGTGCGCGCCGCGGTCTCTGAACTGACCTTCCCCGCGCAGGCGTTGGTCTTGCGAGGGGCGGGTGCGGGCCCGGCGTCGTACGGCCACGCCTGGTCCTCGGCCGCCCTGACGCCCTTCACCCTGACCGAGGGGCGCGCTCCTGAGGCCGCGAGCGACCTGGTCGTCGACCGGGCACTGGCCGACCGCGCCGGTCTCACCGTCGGCGACCGGCTGACCGTCCAGTCCACCGCGGCCCCGCGGACGTACCGCATCACCGGCATCGCCGCTCCTGCGGCCGCCCCCGCCTCCGCGACCCCCGCCGCGCTCCGGCATCAGACCAGCCTGTTCTTCTCCGACGCCGAGGCGGCGCGGCTCGCCGGCCGGCCCGGGCAGGTCGCCGCCGTCGGTGTGCTGCCCGAAAAGGGCGCCGATGCGGGGCAATTGGCGACGAAGGTGGAGGGCGCCCTCGCCGGTACCGTCGCGCGGGTGCACGCCGGTGAGAGCCGGGGCCTCGCGGAGTTCCCGGACGCGGCCAAGGCCCGTACCAAGCTCATCAGCATGGGCGGCGCGATCGGCGGCACCGCGCTGCTGGTCGCCGTCCTCGTGGTCGCCGGCACCTTCGCCCTCTCCATCCAGCAGCGCCACCGCGAACTCGCCCTGCTGCGCGCCATCGCCGCCACCCCGGCACAGATCCGCGCCCTCATAGGGCGCGAGGCGCTGCTGGTGGGAGCCGTGGCGGGGGTCCTCGGCGCGCTCGCCGGGCTGCCGCTCGCGCACTGGCTCCTGGGCCGGTTCACCGCCATGGGCGCGGTGCCGGCCACGATCGAGCCCGCCGTCGGTCTCTTCCCGATGCTCGCGGCCGTCGCCGCGACGGTGCTCGGGTCTTGGACGGCCGCCCGCGTCTCCGCGCGCCGCGTTTCCCGTATCCGGCCCGCCGAGGCGCTCGGCGAGGCCGCCGTCGAACGCCCCCGTCCCGCACTGGCCCGCACCGTCGCGGGCCTGGTCCTGCTCGCCGGCGGCACCGCCTTGATATTGCTCCTGACCGGGCTGGACACCGAGCCCTCCGCAACTCCCGTGACCTACCTGGCCGTTGTGGTCCTGGCCGGTGCCGTGGCGCTGCTCGGCCCGGTGCTCGTACGGGCCACCGCCGCACTGCTGTCCGGCCCTTTGCGGTCGGCCCGCCCCGGCGGCCACCTGGCCACCGCCAACCTGCGCGGCAACGCGATTCGCATGGCCAGCGCCGTCACACCGCTCACCCTGCTGATAGGCCTGGCCTCCACGGTCGTCTTCGTCCAGCCCACCCTCGGGCACGCCGCCCAGCAGCAGGTGCGGGACGGCATACGCGCCGACTGGGTCCTGGCCTCCCAGGGGCCCGGCGTCCCCTCCGCCGCGGCCTCGGCCATCCGGGCGATGCCGGGCGTCACCGCCGCCACCGAGGTCGTACGGACCTCCGTACGCGTCGGGCTGGAGAAGTTCAGCGCCCAGGGCGTCACCGGGCGGGGGCTGGAGCGGACCTGGGACCCGAAGGTCGACCAGGGGACGCTGGCGGGCTTCGGCGCGGGGGACGTCGCCGTCAGCCGCACGGCGGCCGACAGCCTGGGCGTCCGGCCCGGCAGCGAGGTGCGGCTCACCCTCGGCGACGGCACGCCCGCCACCGCGAAGGTCAAGGCCGTGTACGCGAGCGGGCTGGGCTTCGGCGACCTGACCCTGCCGCACGAGCTGGTCGTACGGCACCTCGACAACCCCCTCGCCGCCGCGGTCCTGGTCGCCACCGACCGCGACCGTGCCCAACTGGGCGCTGCAATAGGCGACTTCCCCGGCGTGCGGGTGCTCTCGCCGGGCGAGGCCGGTGCCGAGCGGAGCGAGCGGGACGGCGCGCAGGCCGGGGTCAACCACCTCGCCATGGGCCTGATCGTGGCCTTCACCGCCATCGCGGCCGTCAACACCCTCGCGATGTCGACGTCGGAGCGGGTGCGGGAGTTCGCGGTGCTGCGGCTGACCGGGGCCTCGCGCCGCCAAGTGCTGCGCATGCTGCGGCTGGAGGCGCTGAGCGTGCTGCTGCTGGCCGTGCTCCTCGGCAGCGGCACAGCCGCCGCCGTGCTGACCGCGTTCAGCGTCGGCATCACGGGGGCCGCGGCGCCCGCAGTACTCCCCTCGGTGTACGCCTTGATCGTGGCCGCGGCCGGGCTGCTGGCGCTGACGGCGACCGCCCTGCCGGGCCGGGTGGCGCTGCGGCCGCGGCCGGTGGAGGTGGCCGCGTCGCAGCGGTGAGGCGTGCGCTCGGCCGGCGTGAGCAGGCGCGGTCAGCCGTCCGCGGCCCGGTGGGGCCGGTCGCGCTCACGCGGCGGAGCCGCACAGCGACGCTGCCCCGCGCCCGTTACCTGCGCCCTCATGGGGCACGGGAGCACGCCGGACCTCGGCTACGGGGTACGGGAGCACGCCGGACCTCGGCAAGCCCGCTCAGCCGCTGACCGGCAACCCCGCGGCCCGCCAGGCCTGGAAGCCGCCGATCAGGTCGGTGGCGCGGCGCAGGCCCAGCTGTCTCAGTGAGAGGGCGGCGAGACTGGACGCGTAGCCCTCGTTGCAGATCACCACGACGGGCAGGTCGTGACTGCTCGCTTCCGGGAGGCGGTGGTCGCCCGTGGGGTCCAGGCGCCACTCCAGTTCGTTGCGCTCCACGATCAGCGCGCCCGGGATGGTGCCGTCCCGCTCGCGCAGCGCCGCGTAGCGGATGTCCACCAGCAGCCCGCCGCCCTGCCGGAGGGCGGCCGCCTCGTGCGGTTTCACCCGGTCCAGTTCACCGCGTGCCCGCTCCAGCAGGTCGTCGATGGCGCTCATGCCCTGATCCCTTCGTGCCCGGCGAACTCGTTCACTCCCACTCCTCGGGCCGCTCCACCTCTTCCAGCCGCAGTACGGGCCCGGTGCGGCTGTAGCGCCGCATCAGGGGCAGCGGCGGGTAGTAGGCGTGCACCGATACGGCGTGGGTGTCCGGGGAGGCGTTGAACACCTGGTGGACGTGGTGCGGTCCGAAGGCGCGGCCGCGGCCGCCGGACAGCAGGCGTTCGCGGTCCACGCCGTCGGCCAGCTCCAGCGTTTTCCAGCCCTCGGTGGGCAGTTGGGCCGCCAGCGACTGCTCGGTCAGCGCGCCGGCGGCCGCCGCGAACGCGCCGCGGGAGCCGCCGTGGTCGTGCCAGCCGGTGCCCGTACCGGGCGGCCAGCCGATCAGCCAGGCCTCGCTGCCGCCGGGGCCCTCCAGCCGGATCCAGGTGCGGCCCTGCGGGTCCAGCGGCAGCGAGGAGATCAGGGCGCGGTCCGCTGCGGTGCGGCGCGCGAAGTCCAGGAGTTCGGACGCGGCGGGCCCGCCGTCCGAAGTGCGGTGCGAGGTGTGGTCCGTGGTGTCGGGGCGTGCGGGGGTACGTACGTCGGGCACGGCAGCCGTCCTGAGTGATCGCGAAGGAGTGCGCGGACCCGCGGCCGGGCGAGGGCGGAGCGACCGGCGGCGTACGGGCCGACAGCGCACCGCCCGGCCGCGTGCGCACCGAGGACCGAGCGGTCCACGGCGCAGCAGCGGGAGAGACGGCGGTCGGCCGCGAGAGGCGAGAGCCGGTGATCCGGACCCGGCGGGGCTCAGGGCCGCGCGAGGGGAGAGATGCGGATCAGCAGGAGGCAGGACACACACAGCCCGCGTAGCGGACCAGGTCCAGATGGACCCTCCGCCAGAAGCGCGAACCGGTATCAGTCACGCTTCGGAGTCAAGCACGGTGCCGAGCGCAAGGTCAACCGCCCGCCGGGGAGACCTCGGACTCCGTGGAGCGCGCCGTCGGCGTGCCCTGCTGCGCCACGCGCCCCACCGCTCCGCCGCGCACCGCGTCCGCGCAGGCGAACAGCTCCGCCGGCCGCACCCCGGCCAGCGACGCGACCAGGTGCCCGTCGGGCCGTACCACCAGGACCGTGTGCGCGGCCGCGCCCGGATACTCCTCGGCGACCAGCACCTCGGCCTTCATCGGCAGTGCGGAGGCCGTCCCGGTCAGCCGTGGCATCAGCCCCGCCGACATCCAGTGCCGCCGCTCCCACACGCCCGTACCCGGCGCGATGAGCACCGCCAGCAGCCCGCGGCCCAGGCGCTCGCGCAGCTTGACGGTGGCGCCGTCCGACGCCGTCACCCACACATCGGCGACCGGCGCGCCCGGCGCGGTGTCCACCGGAAGCGTGGCGGCGGGGTCGGTGGCCGGGGCCAGCGGCGACTGCGGGTAGGCGGGGGGTGCGCCCAGCGGGCCGCGCCCCAGGTGCCCGTCCGCCAGCATCGCGGTGCGCCCGCGCGCGGCGCCCGGCACCACACTGCGCCAGCCCACGGCGCGCCCCATGCCCTCGCGCAGCATCGGCAGCGCCTGGTCGGCGGCGCGCAGCCGGGCCGCGACCGAGCCCCGCCGCTCGGCCTGATAGCTGTCCAACAGTGTTTCGGAGGCGCCCTGGTGGTAGGCCAGGGCCAGCTTCCAGGCGAGGTTCTCGGCGTCCCGCAGCCCCTCGTCCAGGCCCTGGGTGCCCAGTGCGCCCAGCAGGTGCGCGGCGTCGCCCGCCAGGAAGGCCCGGCCGCGCCGCCAGCGCCGGGCCAGGCGGTGGTGGACGGTGTGCACGCCGGTGTCCAGGAGTTCGTACGCGGGTACGCCGGGCGAGGCGGCCCCCTCGCCCGGTGCGCCCTCGGCGCTCCAGCCCGCCAGGGAGTCCCGGATACGGGCCACCAGCGCGTCCGGCGTGACCAGGTCGCGGCCGGGCGGCAGCAGCCAGTCCAGCCGCCAGATGCCCTGCGGCAGCGGGCGGGCCGTCACCTCGCCGCCCGGGCCGCCGGCGCCGTGCCGGCCCGGGGCGCGGTGCAGCAACGCCTCGCCGGGCCAGGGGAGTTCGGTGCGCAGCGCGGCGACCGCGTGGCGCTCGACGGCGGTGCGCCCGGGGAAGCGGATGTCCAGCAGCTTGCGGACGGTGGAGCGGGGGCCGTCGCAGCCGATGAGGTAACTGCCGCGCCACCATGTGCCGTTGGGGCCGCGGGTGTGTGCGCTGATGCCCCGGCGGTCCTGCTCCAGCTCGTCCAGCCGGCTGCCCGTGACGACCTGCGCCAGCTCCTCGCGGGCCAGTGCGGCGCGCAGTGCGCGGGTGAGCGCGTGCTGGGGCACATGGACCGGCGGCACCCCGCCGGTCGCGGACCCGGAGGCACCGGAAAGCGTTCCGGTGCCGAACTCCACCCGCTCCAGCAGCTTTCGCCGCCGTACCGTACGCCACGCCGTCCATCGCGCGCCTGCCGTTCCGAGCGCGTCCCCGCAGCCGAGGCGGGCCAGGAAGGCGGCGGTGTCCGGCCGGAGCACGGCGGTGCGGGCGGGGCGGGTCTCCTCCCGGCCCTCGCTCTCGTCCAGCACGACGCAGGGGACGTCCAGACGGGTCAGGGACAGGGCCAGGGACAGGCCGACCGGGCCCGCCCCGACGACGATCACCGGGTCCACGGCGCGGCTCCCTGGGCCCGGTAGTGCTTACGGGACGTACAGGAACTGGCAGTTGGAGCCCGGTGCGCGATCACACAGCGTATGCAACCCATTGCGGGCGCCCGCGTCAAGTGACGGGGGCAGCGGCACGAGTGCCACTGCACCCTGAAGAAACGTCATACTGTCAGGTTGCGCGGCCCGCGGGGCCGTCACCCTCTCCGTCCGGCCGTCGGTCCTCGATACCACCCGGCGGCTGGGCCCTGGGCCCTTCGGTCGTCGCGCCGTCGACCACGTCCAGCGCGTCCGTGGCGGCGACCGGCTGCTCGGCCGGTGCGACGGCGATACCGGTCTTGGCCCGGCGCCCGCGCCGCTCGATCCAGGTGGCCAGCGCCGACAGCAGCAGACACATCGCGACGTAGATGACACCGCCGACGAGGATCATCGGGAAGTACGGGTTCTCGTCGTTGATCAGGATGTTGCCCGCCATCTGCTGGATCGCGAACAGCAGCTCCTGATAGGTGATGACGTAGCCCAGCGAGGTGTCCTTGAGGGTCACCACCAGCTGGCTGATGATCGTCGGCAGCATCGAGCGGACGGCCTGCGGGACCAGCACGGTCGTCATGACCTGCGTCTTGCGCATGCCCAGCGCGTAGGCCGCCTCGCGCTGCCCCTTGGGCACGGCGTTGATGCCCGCGCGCAGCACCTCGGCCTGCACCGAGCCGTTGTAGACGGTCAGCCCGATCACCAGCGCCCAGAACTGCGTCCCCTCGCCGGTGAATCCCAGCTCGGACTTGTAGGTGAGGAAGAGCACCCACAGGACGTAGATGGTGATCAGCAGCGGTACGGCCCGGAAGAGCTCGATGAACGCGGTGGCCACCCAGCGCACCGGCTTGTGGTCCGAGAGGCGGGCCACGGCGAGCAGTACGCCCAGGACCAGGGAGAGCACCGCGGCGACCGCGAAGACCTGAAGGGTCGTCAGCACGCCGTCGCGGATGTTGGTGCGTACCCCCGCGTTGTTGAAGATGTCCCACATCTCCGGCGCGAACTGGCCCTTGGCGTTCAGCCGCAGCACCGCGAAGACGATCAGGCCGGCGACGGCGAGCCCGCCGACGACGGAGTAGATCCGGTTGCGCAGACGGGCCTTGGGCCCGGGGGCGTCGTAGAGGACGTTAGAGCTCATCGGGCGACCTCCAGACGCCGCTCCAGCAGGCGGAACAGACCGCTGATGGCGAAGGTGATGATCAAGTAGGCGAGGGCGATCCACAGGAAGATCCAGCCGATCGCCTGGCCGCGGTCGCTCAGGTCCTTGGAGATGTTGAACAGCTCGACGTTGCTGAACGCGCCGGCGATCGCGGAGTTCTTGGTGAGCGCGATGAAGATGCTGCTCAGCGGCGGGATCACGGTCCGTGTGGCCTGCGGCAGCACGATGATGCGCAGCGTCTGGATGAAGGTCATCCCGATGCTGCGGGCCGCCTCCGCCTGCCCCAGCGGCACGGTGTTGATGCCGGAGCGCACCGCCTCGCACACGAAGGAGGAGGTGTAGAAGCCGAGCGCCAGCGTCGCCAGCAGGAAGGGGCTGGTGCCGGGGAAGAGGATCTGCGGTATCACGAAGAACGCCACCAGGAACAGCAGCGTCAGCGGGGTGTTGCGCAGCAGCGTCACCCATACGGTGCCGAAGGCGCGCAGCGGCGGGACGGGCGAGACCCGGAATCCGGCGATGATCAGGCCCAGGACGAGGGCGAGTGCCGCGCTGGCCGCGGTGAGCGACAGGGTCCCCAGGAATCCGTCGCGGAACTGTGGGAAATTATCGAGGAGTACGTTCATGGGTTCTCCGCGGTGGCGGTCAGATCGGCTTCTGGCCGGTCTCAGGTCTGCTTCGTGGCGGCGTCAACTCGGCGCCTGGCCACGGGTGTACGGGCGTTGCCGACGGGATACGGGGCCGCGGACACGAGGCACCGCGCCCCGTACGCGCGCCGCGGCGGGCGTACGGGGCGTGACGGGGCAGCGGGCGTGCCGGAGAGTGCGCCGGCGGTGTGTCAGTCGCGCGGCAGCGGCGTCTTGGGCTCCTTGTACGCCGAGTTCGACTTGCCGAGCGTGCCCTCGTACGCCTTCTTGTAGTCGCCGTTCTTGATGTGCTTCTCCAGCGCGTCGGTGACCGCCAGGCGCAGCGCCTTGTCGTCCTTGTTCATGCCGACGCCGTAGGGCTCGGTGGTGAACGGCTTGTTGAGGACCTTGAGCTTCTTGGGCCGCTCGGCGGCGTAGCCCTTGAGGATCGCGTCGTCGGTGGTGACCGCGTCGACCTGGCGGTCCAGCAGCTGCTTGACGCACAGTGAGTACTTGGACAGCTCGGTGGTCTCCGCGCCGTACTTCGCCTGCTTGATCTCGCGCAGCGGCGTCGAGCCGACGATCGAGCAGACCTTCTTGCCCTTGAGGGTGGTCGGCCCGGTGATGTCCTTCTCGTCGATGCGCACCAGCAGGTCGGCGCCCGCGGTGTAGTACGGGCCCGCGAAGCCGACCAGCTTCTTGCGGTCGTCGTTGATGGTGTACGTGCCCACGTACAGGTCGACCTGGCCCTTGGAGATCGAGGTCTCGCGGACGTTGGAGTCCACGGTCTTGAACTCGATCTGCTTCTCGGAGAAGCCGAGGTCGGCGGCGACCATCTTGGCGATCTCGATGTCGAAGCCGGAGCGGTTGCCCTGGGTGTCCTGGAAGCCGAGGAAGGGCTGGTCGGCCTTGGCACCGATGACGATCTTGCCGGCCTTCTGGGCCTTCTTCAGTGTCGGCGAGTCCACCTTCACGTCCTTCGCGACCGCGTAGCTGCCGCTGAACACCTTCTCGCCCTTGGGCTTGTCGCCTGCCGTGCCCGACTCGCCGCCGCACGCCGTCGCGGTCGCGGTCAGCGCGAGCACCACCGAAGCCGCCGCGGCCGTCTTACGCATCCTCATGGTGAACATCCTTTGGTTCAGCGGGTGTTGCCCAGATCTTGGCAGTCATCGTGAGCCACTTCACTCCCCTTGGTCGCGGGGATTTCAGTGGTGCAGGATCTTTGAGAGGAAGTCCTTGGCCCGGTCGCTGCGCGGGTTGTTGAAGAACTGGTTGGGCTCGGCCTCCTCGACGATGCGGCCGTCCGCCATGAAGACGACGCGGTTGGCGGCCGAGCGCGCGAAGCCCATCTCGTGGGTGACCACGACCATCGTCATGCCGTCCCGGGCGAGCTGCTGCATGACCTCCAGCACCTCGTTGATCATCTCCGGGTCGAGCGCGGAGGTCGGCTCGTCGAAGAGCATCACCTTGGGGTCCATCGCCAGCGCGCGGGCGATCGCCACCCGCTGCTGCTGGCCGCCGGACAGCTGTGCGGGGTATTTGTCCGCCTGATTGCCCACGCCCACCCGGTCAAGGAGCGTACGGGCCTTCTTCGCGGCCTCCGGCCGGGCCGTCCTGCGGACCTTGGTCTGGCCCAGCATCACGTTCTCCAGCACGGTCTTGTGCGCGAAGAGGTTGAAGGACTGGAAGACCATGCCCACATCCGCACGCAGCCGCGCCAGCTCCCGCCCCTCCTGGGGCAGCGGCCTGCCGTCGATGGTGATGGCCCCGGAGTCGATGGTCTCCAGGCGGTTGATGGCGCGGCACAGCGTCGACTTGCCGGACCCGGAGGGCCCGATCACGACCACGACCTCGCCGCGGCGGATCGTCAGGTCGATGTCCTGGAGCACGTGCAGCGCGCCGAAGTGCTTGTTCACGTTGTCCAGCACGACCAGTTGGTCGGCGGCCGGCGCCGGCCCCTCGGCGTTCTTGGTCACCGATACTTCGCTCATCGGCGGGTGCTCCGTCCTCCTCGGTTGGGGAGGACCCTAGTGACGCCCTGCGACCAGCGTCATTACATCTGAGGGGAAATTGAGCATAACGATCCGGCCGCGATGGGACACTCTGCGTGAAGGGGGCGTGGAGTGGAGTAGTCGCGGCGTACCGGCTGGATAACGGATGGCGGTGTCGAGCGGCTGCCTCTTGACGGGCGGGCCGCCCATCGCCGTAGATGCCCTGTGTCCGTACGGAAGGTCCGTACAAAGCCCGGCGCGTGCCCGACGGGACGCCCCGCACCCGCCAGGGCGGCCGCGGGCGCGAGGCGGCGCCGCAGGGCCCCACGGCGGGACCGGCCGGAATCCGGCGGCGCACCGCTGGGACAACGGCGCGAGAACGGCGAGAAATCGGCGAGAAGGAGGGACGATGCGGCTGCTGCTCGTGGAGGACGACGACCATGTCGCCGCGGCCCTGTCGGCGATTCTGGCCCGGCACGGCTTCGACGTGGTCCACGCGCGCAGCGGGGAGGAGGCGCTCCAGGCGCTGCTGCCCGCCGCCGGCGCGCCGTTCGCCGTCGTCCTGCTCGACCTCGGCCTGCCCGACCAGGACGGCTTCGAGGTCTGCGGGCGCATCCGCAAGCTGTGCAGCACCCCCGTGATCATGGTGACCGCGCGCGCGGACGTGCGCTCCAGGATCCACGGGCTCAACCTCGGCGCCGACGACTATGTCGTCAAGCCGTACGACACAGGGGAGTTGCTGGCCCGTATTCACGCGGTGAGCCGGCGCACCACTTCAGGGCCGGGGCAGGGATCTCCGGCCGTCTCCCAGGACGCGCCCGCCGACGACCGCGGCCAGGCGGCGGACGACGCACTGCGGCTGGGCGCCGTCACCGTCGAACTGCCCACCCGCCAGGTCACGGTGGAGGGCACCACCGTCCCGCTGACCCGCAAGGAGTTCGACCTGCTCGCCCTGCTCGCGCAGCGCCCCGGCGTCGTCTTCCGCCGGGAACAGATCATCAGCGAGGTGTGGCGTACGAGCTGGGAGGGCACGGGCCGCACCCTGGAGGTGCACATCGCCTCGCTGCGCGCCAAACTCCGCATGCCCGCGCTGATCGAGACGGTCCGCGGCGTCGGCTACCGCCTGGTCGTACCGGCGTCCCCCGTGGCGCCGTCGCGCCCGCCCACCACGCGCTGAAGGCCCGTACGGACGCGTGCGGACCCGACTCCTCCCGCTGCTCATCGTCCTGCTGGCCGGTGTGCTGCTCGCGCTCGGCCTGCCGCTGGCGGTCTTCCTGGCCGCCTCCGAGCAGCAGAAAGTGGTCGTCGACCGGATCGACGACGCGGCCCGCTTCGCCTCGCTCGCCCAGTTCGTCACCGCCCGCCAGAACGACCAGGGCACCGACGGCCGCTCCGGGCCCATCGGCGAGGACGAGCGCCTCACCGCCCTGGAGAGCGAACTCGAGCGCTACCACGAGCTGTACGGCATCCGGGCCGGCGTCTTCTACCGCGACCGCGAACCGATGGCGGCGGCCCCCGCGGGATGGCGGGTGCCCCGCACGGGCGAGGGCGCCCGGGCCTTCAGCGAGGCGCTGGCGGGGCGCCGCAGCCACGACCCGCGCCAGGTCTGGCCCTGGGACAACGGCCGGGTCCCGGTCGCCTCGCCGGTCATCCGCGACGGCGACGTGGTCGCCGTGGTGGTCACCGACTCGCCCACGGGACAGATGCGTTCGCGCATCCTGCACGGCTGGCTGCTGATCGGCGCGGGGGAGTGCGGCGCCATGCTGCTGGCCGTCGGCGCGGCCTTCCGCCTCACCAGCTGGGTGCTGCGCCCGGTACGCACCCTGGACGCCGCCACCCACGACATCGCCACCGGGCGCATGAAGTCCCGGGTCGTGGCCTCCGGCGGACCGCCCGAACTGCGCCGCCTGGCCCGCTCGTTCAACGAGATGGCCGACAACGTCGAGGACGTACTGGAACAGCAGCGCGCCTTCGTCGCCGACGCCTCCCACCAGCTGCGCAACCCGCTGGCCGCGCTGCTGCTGCGCATCGAGCTGCTCGCCCTGGAACTCCCCGACGGCAACGAGGAGATCGCCTCGGTACGCACCGAGGCCAAGCGGCTGGCCCGCGTCCTGGACGACCTGCTGGGCCTGGCGCTCGCCGAGCACGCCGACGCCGACGTCAAGCTCACCGACGTCGCCGCGCTGGCCGCCGAGCGCGTGGACTCCTGGCGCCCGCTGGCCGACGACAAGGGCGTGCGCCTGGAGTACGACGGACTGGCCGCCGTGACGGGCTGGGCCGACCCCGTCGCCCTGTCCAGCGCGCTGGACGCCGTCGTCGACAACGCCCTGAAGTTCACCCCCGCCGGAGAGCGGGTCACCGTCGCCGCCACCCCCGACTCCGACCGCGTGCGCATCACCGTCACCGACCACGGGCCCGGCCTGACCGAGGACGAACTCGCCCGCGTCGGCGACCGGTTCTGGCGCAGCGGCCGCCACCAGAACATCTCGGGCTCGGGCCTGGGCCTGTCCATCGCCCGCGCCCTGCTCACCGCGGCCGGCGGCACCATCTCCTACGCGCCGCGCCGCCCCCACGGCCTGCGCGTCACCGTCACGGTGCCGCGCACGGAACCGCACCACTGAGGGCGGCGCGGCCCACGGCACCGCGCCGGGTCACGGCTTCTCGGACAGGTAGTAGCGCCGCGCCCCTTCGTGCAGCTCCAGCGGGTCGGTGAACACGGCGGTGCGCAGGTCCACCTTCTGGGCCGCGTGCACCTCCTGCCCGATGGAGTCCCGGCTGCGTATGACCGTGCGGGTGATCCCCCAGGTCAGCAGCGGGTCCGCCCTGTCCAGCGTCACCAGCAGGTTCGCGACCGCGATCGTCTTGACCGCCCTGCCGCCCTGGATACGGGGATAGGCGTCGGCCGGCATCACGGCCGCGCGGTAGTACTTGGAGCTCTCGCCCTGCTGGTGCAGCGCTCCGATCAGGTCCCCGAGCTGTACGAGCCGTACGGGACGCCGCTCGGCCAGCCGCTGCACGGCCGAGGTGGGCAGCCCGCCCGACCAGAAGAAGGCGTCCAGCTTGCCCTCCTCCAGCAGCCGCGGCATCCGGTCGATGCCCACCGGCTCGGCCCGGACGTCCCGGTCGAGGTCCAGCCCGGCCGCCTTCAGCAGCCGCTTGGTGATCAGCTGGACGCCCGAGCCGTCCGCGCCCACCCCCACCCGCATCCGCCGGAGGTCCTTCGCCGAGCGGACCGGGGAGCCCGCGGGCACCACCAGCTGCATGTAGTCGTCGTACAGCCGGGCACAGGCCTGCAGACGGTGCGCGTCCGGCTCCTTCCTCTCCCGGTACCGCGCCACGGCATCGGCCGTCGCGATCGCGAAGCCGGCCCGGCCCGACGTCAGCTGCCGCAGGTTGTCCAGCGACCCCTCGCTGCGGCTGAGCCGCACCGTCAGCTCGGGGAGGTCGCGCGCCAGGTCCTGCTGGAGCAGCTCCCCGTAGCGCGCGTACACCCCGGTCGGCACCCCGGTCGCGAGCGTGACCCGCCCGCGCGGCACCGGATCGCTCTCCAGCGGACGCAGCCACCACAGCAGCAGCCCGGCGGCGGCCAGCGCCACGGCGGCGATCCGGAGCGCCCGGCGCCTGCCGATGCGGGGGAGTGCGGTGACCATGGGGCGGATCCTGCCAGGCGCGGGCCCGAATGGGGAGGGGCGGCGGCTCCCGGGCCCTGAACTGCGGCGGACCACCGCTGCGAGGCGGGAGCGGCGGTGCGGGAAAGGTGCGGGAAACGGGAGGGGCGCGGCCCGGGGGCGACCACGTACCCTGGTCGATTGAGATGAGTGCGAAGACATACGAGGTGCGCACCTACGGGTGCCAGATGAACGTCCACGACTCCGAGCGCCTGTCGGGCCTGCTGGAGGACGCCGGATACGTGCCCGCGCCCAAGGACGCCGAGGGCGCGGATGTCGTCGTCTTCAACACCTGCGCGGTGCGGGAGAACGCCGACAACCGGCTCTACGGCAACCTCGGCCAGCTCGCGCCGAAGAAGGCCGCGCGCCCTGGCATGCAGATCGCCGTCGGCGGCTGCCTGGCCCAGAAGGACCGCGACACCATCGTCAAGAAGGCCCCCTGGGTCGACGTGGTCTTCGGCACCCACAACATCGGCAAGCTGCCGGTGCTGCTGGAGCGGGCCCGCGTCCAGGAAGAGGCGCAGGTCGAGATCGCCGAATCGCTGGAGGCGTTCCCCTCGACCCTGCCCACCCGCCGCGAGAGCGCGTACGCGGCCTGGGTCTCCATCTCGGTGGGCTGCAACAACACCTGCACCTTCTGCATCGTCCCGGCGCTGCGCGGCAAGGAGAAGGACCGCCGCCCCGGCGACATCCTCGCCGAGGTCGAGGCGCTGGTCGCCGAGGGCGTCTCCGAGATCACCCTGCTCGGCCAGAACGTCAACGCCTACGGCTCCGACATCGGCGACCGCGAGGCCTTCAGCAAGCTGCTGCGCGCCTGCGGCAAGATCGAGGGCCTGGAGCGGGTCCGCTTCACCTCCCCGCACCCGCGCGACTTCACCGACGACGTCATCGCCGCCATGGCCGAGACGCCCAACGTCATGCACCAGCTCCACATGCCGCTGCAGTCCGGCTCGGACACCGTCCTGAAGGCGATGCGCCGCTCGTACCGCCAGGACCGCTACCTGGGCATCATCGAGAAGGTGCGGGCCGCGATGCCGGACGCCGCGATCTCCACCGACATCATCGTGGGCTTCCCCGGCGAGACCGAGGAGGACTTCGAGCAGACCATGCACGTGGTGCGCGAGTCCCGCTTCGCGCAGGCCTTCACCTTCCAGTACTCCAAGCGGCCCGGCACCCCCGCGGCCGAGATGGAGGGGCAGATCCCCAAGGAGGTCGTGCAGGCCCGCTACGAGCGCCTGGTCGCCCTCCAGCAGGAGATCTCCTGGGAGGAGAACAAGAAGCAGGTCGGCCAGACCCTGGAGGTCATGGTCGCCGAGGGCGAGGGGCGCAAGGACGACGCCACCAACCGGCTGTCCGGGCGGGCGCCCGACAGCCGCCTGGTGCACTTCGCGCGGCCGTCGGAGCCGGTGCGGCCCGGCGACATGGTGACCGTGGAGATCACGTACGCGGCGCCGCACCACCTGCTGGCCGAGGGGGCGCCGCTGTCGGTGCGGCGTACGCGGGCGGGGGATGCCTGGGAGAAGCGGCAGGCTGCGCCGGCGGAGCCGGTGAAGGGTGTGATGCTGGGGCTGCCGTCGATCGGGGCGCCGGTTTCGTCTCCCGCGCCTACGGGTGGGTGCGGCTGCGACTGAAGCCTTGCGGCTTCGTCGTTTCGGGTTCGTCGTTTCGGGTTCGTCGTGGTGCCTTTCGGTTTCGTCGTGGTGCCGGGGACGTACCTTTGGGGCCGGTGTGCTGGACTGCTTCGCTTTACGTCCAGCACACCGGCCCCTGCGGCACGTCCCCTCCTGTCGGTTTGTCGGGTGGCCGGTGGGTGCGCCCCCTCCCGTTCAGTTTGTTGGGTTCGTCGGGTGGTCGGCGGGCGCGTTCCGGCCCGTTCGGTTTGTCCGATTTGTCGGGTTCAGGGGTCGGTGGTTGATCTTCTCGGGCTACGCTGCCGTACATGCTCGTAGCCGCCGCTGTCTGTCCCTGTCCGCCCCTGCTCGTGCCCGAGGTTGCCGCGGGTGCCGCGGGTGAGCTGGACGCCTTGCGTGCCGCCTGTCTGGATGCTGTCGGAGTGCTGGCGGCGGCGCGGCCCGACCGTCTGGTGGTTCTGGGGCCCGCCGAGCAGGCGGGGCGGGGGCCGCATCCGCAGGGTGCTGTGGGGTCCTTCCGCGGGTTCGGTGTGCCGGTCGACGTACGGCTGGGCGCTGCGGCGGACACTCCGGAGCGCGAGCTGCCGCTGTCGCTGTCCGTCGGGGCCTGGCTGCTGGCGCGTACGGACTGGGCCGATGCCCCGGTGGAGGGGCTGGGTGTCGGCGAGCCGCTGACGCGGGACCGGTGTCTTGAGGTCGGGCAGGAGATCGCGGCGTCCGCGGAGCGGGTGGCGCTGCTGGTGATGGGCGACGGGAGTGCCTGCCGTACGGTCAAGGCGCCCGGCTATTTCGACGACCGGGCCGAGGCGTTCGACGCCGAGGCGGCCCGCGCGCTGGGCGCCGCCGACATCGACGCGCTGACCGCCCTGGACGAGGAACTCGCCTTCGACCTCAAGGCCTCGGGCCGCGCCTGCTGGCAGGTCCTGGCCGGTGCCGCGCAGGGCGCGGGGCTGCGCGGCGAGCTGCTGCGGGATGAATTCCCTTACGGCGTGGGCTACTTCGTGGCCGCTTGGTCCTGATCCCGGCCCGCTCCCCTTCCGTTGCGCGTACAACCAAGTCATCGCCTCGTGGGTCACTCTTTGCGCACTGTTCACAGGAGCACGCCTCAACGGCGGTTCTGGGATGCGGAGGAGACCGACACGTATGCGCAGAACCTCCAAGGTCCTTTGGAGTACGGCCTGTTCGGGTGTGCTGGCGGCCGGGCTGCTGTCGGTGGCCGCGCCGGTGGCGTCGGCGGCGCCCCCGGGTATCCGGGGTGACTTCAACGGTGACGGGTATGGCGATGTGGCCGCGGCTTCCGACGTCAAGGGGGGCCGGGTCACGGTCTTCTACGGTTCGGCCTCGGGGCGCTTCGGTGGCGGGCGGGTGGACCTGGGCCAGCACTCGCCGGGTGTGCCGGGCACCGACGAGGACGGCGACCGCTTCGGCAAGGCCCTGTCGGTCGGCGACTTCGACAAGGACGGCTACAGCGACCTGGCGGTCGGCGTGCCCGGTGAGGTCACGACCGGTCAGTTCGTCAGCGGAGCGGTGACCGTCCTGTGGGGCGGCGCCTTTGGGCTGTCCGGCGGCACTGCGGTCGACACCGGTGCCCCCGTGCCCATCGACCCCTCCGAGGGCGTGGGGACTTCTGTGGCCGCGGCCGACTTCACCGGCGACGGCCAGAGCGACCTCGCCGTCGCCGCCGGGGGCACCGTACGGCTGGTGAAGGGCCCGATCGCCCGCTCGGGCCGGCACGCGGGCGTGGTGGCGCAGCGGAGCGGAGGCTGGATCCACCGGCTGCTCGCGGCCGACATGGACGGCGACTCCAGGGCCGACCTCACCGTGGTGAACGGCTGGAACCCGGAAGGGGGCGGCATCCCGAGCTACTCCGTGGTCCGGATGCCCGGCACGCCCGCCGGCATCGGCCCTGCCGTAACGGACGCCGAGGCGTCCGAGGCCGTCGCCGAGATCGACTCCACCGTGGAGAGCGCGATCGGCGACATCGACGGGGACGGCAGGGGCGATCTGGCGTTCAGTGAGGGCTGGCGGGTCACCGTCGTGCACTCCGGCGGCGGGCGGCGCACGGTCACCGTCGACCAGGACACCGAGGGCGTACCGGGCACCTCGGAGAACGGCGACAACTTCGGCGACGCGCTGGCCATCGGCGATGTGGACGGCGACGGCTTCGCAGACCTGGCCGTCGGGGCGCCGGGGGAGACGCTGGGGAGCGGTACCGCCGCGGTGCGGGGCGCCGGTGCGGTGACGCTGCTGCGCGGTTCGGCCGCGGGGGTCACCACTGCGGGTGCGCAGTTCTTCACGCAGGACAGCGCGGGAGTGCCCGGCCACGCGGAGAAGGACGACCGCTTCGGCTCCGAACTGCTGCTGAGCGACGCCGACGGCGACGGGCGGGCCGATCTGACGGTCACGGCCGAGCGGGAAAACGGCACCGGGATGATCTGGAACCTGCCCGGTACGGCCTCCGGCCTCACCGGTGAGGGCTCGGCGTACTTCGGCGCCCCGGCGGGCGCCACGGGCTTCGGCAGCCCGCTGGCCGGCTGAGACGGGCACGGAACGGCCGCGGAGCACACGCTCCGCGGCCGTTTCTGAGTTCCGGCGGGTACCGGACCCGCTGCCGCCCTGGGCCGAGCCCGGCCCTGAGGTCCTCCAGCAGGCCCATGGGCGCCTTCCCGTGTTCTGTGCGAACGGCGACGTATGCGCCTACTTGCGGGCGCCCTCCCCGGCCTCGCTGTCGGCAGCGGCCTGGGCCGACTGCTGCTTGGGGATCTCGACGCCCTCGGCGGCAGCCGCCTCGCCCTCCTTGGCGGCCTCGGACTCCGACGAGGTCTTCTCGCCCTCCTGCTCGGCCTTGGCCTCGTCGCCGGGCTCCTCGGCCGGCTCCGACTCCGCCGTTACGGTGGCGGCCGCAGCCTCTTCCGTTGACGCCTCGTCCTTACGACGCCGAAACCGTGAAAACACGCCCATATCTACTCCATACCTGACTCGTGTGGGCGAAATCCCGCGTCGCCCGGAGCGCCCCATTGCGCCGAGCTCGCAAGCCGATCCGGAAACCGGCTGTCGGAACCTCGCAACAGGCAACGACCCTGAAGGCGGACCGTCACGTCGCTCGTTCGAGATGAGGCCCCGAGGTTTGCGAGACTGACGCCGTGAGAAACCCAGCCCAGGCCCCCCGGGTCATCGCCGTCGTCGGCCCCACCGCGGCCGGAAAGTCCGATCTGGGCGTCGCGCTCGCCCAGCACCTGGACGGCGAGGTCGTCAACGCCGACTCCATGCAGCTGTACGCAGGCATGGACATCGGTACCGCCAAGCTGACGCCCGAGGAGCGGCAGGGCGTGCCGCACCACCTGCTGGACATCTGGGACGTGACCCGGACGGCCAACGTCGCCGAGTACCAGCGCCTGGCCCGCGCCGAGATCGACCGCCTGCTGGCCCAGGGCCGTACCCCGATCCTAGTCGGCGGCAGCGGCCTGTACGTGCGCGGGGCGCTGGACGTACTGGACTTCCCCGGCACCGACCCGGCGGTACGCGCCCGCCTGGAGGAGGAGCTGGAGCGCGAGGGCAGCGGCGCGCTGCACGCCCGCCTGGCCGCGGCCGACCCGGACGCCGCGCGCGCCATCCTGCCCGGCAACGGCCGCCGGATCGTGCGCGCCCTGGAGGTCATCGAGATCACCGGCAAGCCCTTCACCGCCAACCTGCCGCGCCACGAGTCGGTCTACGACACCGTGCAGATCGGCGTGGACGTCCAGCGGCCCGAACTCGACGAGCGCATCGCGCTGCGGGTGGACCGCATGTGGCAGGACGGGCTGGTGGAGGAGGTGCGGGAGCTGGAGGCCAAGGGGCTGCGCGAGGGCCTGACGGCCTCCCGCGCGCTGGGCTACCAGCAGGTGCTGGCCCAGCTGGCGGGGGAGTGCACCGAGCAGGAGGCGCGCGCCGAGACCGTACGCGCCACCAAGCGCTTCGCGCGCCGCCAGGACTCCTGGTTCCGCAGGGATCCCAGGGTCCACTGGCTCAGCGGAGCCGCAGATCAGCGGGCGGAACTTCCCGGCCGGGCACTGGCGTTGCTCGAACGACCGGTCACAGCCTGATCACGTCATGGCATCGGGACGCTCCGGCCGTCATCAGGGCCCCCGCGGGCGTGCCATCATCGACCTTCGATCGAACCGTGCAGTCGGGAAGTTGGGAGGGCGCGTGGCGATGGAGGCCGGCCCTCGGAACAGACCGCAACAGCCGGACGGCCGACGGGACGAGGCACAGCCGCTGACCGCGGACGGCCAGGACGCCGTGCTGCCCGCGCAGACCTCGGCAGCCGCGCAGGAGCCGCAGGAGCAGGACGCCCTCGACTCCCCGGATCCCCTGGGGACTTCGGACGCCCTGGACGGCCACGACAGCCCCGACGCCCTCGTGGACCCCGACGCGCTGCCGGACCCGGACGCGCTCGGGGTCTCCGACGCTCTTGACGGCTCGGACGGACCCGACGCGGAGCGCCCGGACGCCCCGGAGACCGCGGCCTCCTTCCGGGACCTGCGCCCGCCGCGCCGGCTGCGCCTGTGGCAGCTGGCCCCCATCGTGGTGCTGGGCGCCGTCGGCTCGCTGATGTTCGCCTTCCCGCTCGCCTTCGAGTTCGGCGGCGACGGCGGCGCGTACATCGCCATGCTCGGCCTGCTGCTGAGCTGCTGCGCCGCGGGCTGGGGCATGATGGCCGCCCGCCGCGTCGGCCACACCTGGCCCGGCCTGCCGCCGCGCGGCTCGGGGCGCCGCCCGGACTGGCGCGTGGTGCTGGTCTACACCGCGGTCGTGCTGGTGCTGGCCGCCCTGGCCATCTGGCGCGTGGCCCGCCTGCGCTGAGTGTCTGCGCCTGCCCGTACGATTCAAGGGTGAGCAACGAGCAGCGCATCGCCTTCCTCAAGGGCCACGGCACCGAGAACGACTTCGTGATCGTTCCCGACCCGGACGGCCGTCTGGACCTGCCCGCCGCCGCCGTCGCCCGGCTGTGCGACCGCCGGGCCGGCATCGGCGGCGACGGTGTGCTGCGGGTGGTCCGCGCCGCCGCCCACCCCGAGGCGCGCGCGATGGCCGACGAGGCCGAATGGTTCATGGACTACCGCAACGGCGACGGCTCGATCGCCGAGATGTGCGGCAACGGCGTCCGCGTCTTCGCCCGCTACCTGCAGCACGCCGGCCTCGTCGAGCCCGGCGACCTGGCGATCGCCACCCGCGCCGGGGTGCGCCGCGTCCACCTGTCCAAGGAGGGCGACGTCACCGTGTCCATGGGTCGCGCCACCCTCCCCGAGGACGGCGTCACGGTCACCGTGGACGGCCGCAGCTGGCCCGCCCGCAACGTGAACATGGGCAACCCGCACGCCGTCGCCTTCGTGGACGACCTCGCCCACGCCGGAGAACTGCGCACCGAGCCCCCCTTCGCGCCCGCCGCCGTCTACCCGGACGGCGTGAACATCGAATTCGTCGTGGACCGCGGGCCGCACCATGTGGCCATGCGGGTCCACGAGCGCGGCTCGGGCGAGACCCGCTCCTGCGGCACGGGCGCCTGCGCCGTGGCCGTGGCCGCGGCCCGCAGGGACGGCCTGGACCCCGCCGTCACGGACAGCCCCGTCACGTACACCGTCGATGTGCTCGGCGGCAGCCTCACCATCACCGAGCTGCCCGACGGCACGGTCGAGATGACCGGCCCCGCGGTGATCGTCGCCGAGGGCACCCTCGACCCGTCCTGGCAGGCCACGCACCTGGCCGGGGCCCTCTGAGCGAGCCGACCGCCTCCTCGCGCGCCCTCCAATAGGCCCCGGCGCACGAGGAGCGCAAGGCGGACCGGACAAGGCTTCGCTCGAATGGGTGATCCGGTTCACTCTGGGCGAGAGCCGGACTGCGGTGCGTGATGGGCTCGGTAGCATCAAGCACCGGCCCGGACATCCGCCTGATGGTTCCGACCGCCGGTCGAGGCTGCCGGAGGTGCCCATGAGCGCAGAGGCCACCAATCCAGGTGCGCACCCAGAGCTACACCTGGGAGACGCCCCCAGCCGCAAGCGCGGCCGCCCACGACTGGAGCTGAGAGGGCTGCGCCGTATCGGGCGGGCCGCGCTCCTGGGCCCGGCCGCGCGCGACCGGCTGCCCGACGCCCTGGAGCACGTCGCCAAGGTCCACCGCTCGCACCACCCCGCCGCCGAGCTGGACATCCTCAGCGAGGCCTACGCGCTCGCCGAGAGCTCGCACCGCGGCCAGCTGCGCAAGAGCGGCGAGCCGTTCATCACCCACCCGCTCGCCGTCACCCTGATCCTGGCCGAACTGGGCGCGGAGACCACGACCTTGACCGCGTCCCTGCTCCACGACACCGTCGAGGACACCGATGTGACGCTCGATCAGGTCCGCGAGCGGTTCGGCGAGGAGGTGTGCTACCTCGTCGACGGCGTCACCAAGCTGGAGAAGGTCGACTACGGCGCCGCCGCCGAGCCCGAGACCTTCCGCAAGATGCTCGTCGCCACCGGCAACGACGTGCGCGTGATGTCCATCAAGCTCGCCGACCGGCTGCACAACATGCGCACCCTCGGTGTGATGCGGCCCGAGAAGCAGGCCCGGATCGCCAAGGTGACCCGCGATGTGCTCATCCCGCTCGCCGAGCGCCTGGGCGTCCAGGCCCTGAAGACCGAGCTGGAGGACCTGGTCTTCGCCATCCTGCACCCCGAGGAGTACGAGGCCACCCGCCGCCTCGTCGCCGAGCACGCCGCCCGCCCCGACCCGCTCGCCACCATCGCCGAGCGGGTGCGCGCCGTATTGGACGAGGCCGACATCGACGCCGAAGTCCTCATCCGGCCGCGCCACTTCGTCTCCGTGCACCGCGTCCGCATGAGCCGCGGCGAGGTGACCGGCGCCGACCTCGGGCGGCTGCTGGTGCTGGTCGCCGAGGACGCCGACTGCTACGCCGTCCTGGGCGAGCTGCACACCTGCTTCACCCCGGTCGTCTCGGAGTTCAAGGACTTCATCGCGGCGCCCAAGTTCAACCTCTACCAATCGCTGCACACGGCCGTCACGGGCCCGGGCGGGGAGATTGCCGAAACGCTTATTCGCACCCACCAGATGCACCGCGCCGCCGAGGCCGGAGTGATCGCGCTGGGCAACCCGTACGCCCCCACCGAGGGCTCGGACACCCCCGACGGCGAGCGCGCCGACCCCACCCGCCCCGGCTGGCTCTCGCGCCTGCTGGACTGGCAGCGCGCCACCCCCGACCCGGACACCTTCTGGACCTCGCTGCGCGCCGACCTCGCCCAGGACCGCGAGATCACGGTCTTTCGCGCGGACAGCGGCGCCGGCGCCACCGGGGGCACCACCGGCACCATCGGGCTGCCCGCCGGGGCGAGTTGTGTGGACGCCGCCTACGCGCTGCACGGCGAGGAGGCCCACTGCTGTATCGGCGCGCGGGTCAACGGCCGCCTGGCCACGCTCTCCACCGTCCTGCGCGACGGCGACAGCCTGCATCTGCTGATGGCGCAGGACTCCGCCGCCGGGCCCTCCCCGGAGTGGCTGGAGCACGCCCGTACGCCCGCGGCCCGGCTCGCCATCTCCCGCTGGCTGGCGGCCCATCCGGGAGACGAGGCTCCCGCACCGGCATCCGGCGCCCGCACCGCGGCGGGAACCGGGAGCATGCAGGTCGGACGCGCCCCGGCCCGGGCGGGTAAGGTCGCCCCGGCCCGGTCGGGCGAGCGGCGGCCCACCGGCCCCGCCGCCGTGCTCCCCGTCACCGACCTGCCCGGCGCCGCCGCACGCCTGGCGGGCTGCTGCACCCCCGTACCACCGGACGCCGTCACCGGATTCGCCGTACGCGGCGGCTTCGTCACCGTCCACCGCGCGCTGTGCCCCGTAGTGGCCCGGATGGCGGCGGCGGGGCGGGAGCCGGTCGGGGCGCGCTGGCCGCAGGCGCAGGAGTGCGGGGCGGACGGCGACCAGGGGCAGGGGTGCCGGGTCACGCTCCTGGCGGAGGCCTTCAGCCGCCCGCACCTGCTGGCCGACCTGACCGAGGTCATCGCCGCCCAGGGCGCGGCGGTGGTCTCCGCGGCCGTCGAACCGCCCCGCGAGCAGCGCGTGCGGCACACCTACACGCTGCACCTGCCGGACGCCGCGGGCCTGCCCTCCCTGATGCGGGCGATGCGCCAAGTGCCCGGCGTCTTCGATGTGTTGCGCGCGGGACGGGCCCGGCCGGCCGCCGCGGCGCGCTCGTGAAGGCAACGGGTGGCGCACGGACCGCCCGTTCGGGTGCCGTGCTGCCGCGCCACCGCGCCCGAAGCGGGGTGCGCTGATAGCGGTAGGCCATGCCGTTCTCCCTCCGCCTCGCGCCCCGGCCGCACGCCGTGCGCCCCTCTCGTACGCCGGACTCCTCCCGTACGGACCGTGCCGCCCCCCGGCCCCGCTCCTCCCGGCGCAGCGCCGCCCTGGCAGCAGTGGCCGTCGCCGCGCTCGTCGCGGCCGGACTGCCCTCTTCCGCGGGCCCTCTGGGCATCGGTGACCACCTCTTCCCGCAGCTGGGCAACCCCGGCTACGACGTCACCGGCTACGACATCGCCCTGACGTACAAGGGCCGCAACGACCGGCCCCTGGAGGCCGTCACCACCATCACCGCCCGCGCCACCGCCTCCCTGGACCACGTCAACCTCGACTTCACCCACGGCACGGTCCACTCCGTCACCTTCGACGGCAGGCCCGCGCGCCACGCCTCCCACGGCCACGACCTCGTCGTCACCCCCGGCCGCCGCGTGCGCGCCGGCTCCCCGATGCGCATCACCGTCCGGCACACCAGCGATCCGCGCGGCAGCGGCGACGGCGGCTGGATCCGTACCAGCGACGGGCTGGCCATGGCCAACCAGGCGGACGCCGCCCACCGGGTCTTCCCCTGCAACGACCACCCCTCCGACAAGGCGTACTTCACCTTCCGCGTCACCGCGCCGAGCGACGTCAAGGCCGTGGCCAACGGGCGGCCCGTCGCGCGCAGCGAGCGCGGCGCGGCCACCACCTGGACGTACCGCACCGCCCACCCCATGGCCACCGAGCTCGCCCAGGTCGCCATCGGGCGCTCGGCCGTCGTGGGCCGCGCCGGGCCGCACGGCCTGCCGCTGCGCGATGTGGTGCCCGTCGCGGACCGCGCGCGCCTGGAGCCCTACCTCGCCAGGACGCCGCACCACGTGGCCTGGATGGAGAGCAAGGTCGGCCGCTACCCCTTCGAGAACTACGGCGTGCTCGTCGTGGACGCCAAGACCGGCTTCGAGCTGGAGACCCAGACCCTCTCGCTCTTCGAGAAGGTGCTGTTCGACCCCGTCCGCTACCCCGTCTGGTACACCGAGGGGATCATGGTGCACGAGCTGGCGCACCAGTGGTTCGGCGACAGCGTCAGCCCCCGGCGGTGGTCGGACCTGTGGCTGAACGAAGCCCATGCCACCTGGTACGAGGCCCTGTACGCACAGGAGCAGGCGGGCATCTCCCTGCGGGAGCGTATGCGCCGTGCGTACGAGTCCTCCGACTACTGGCGCGCGGACGGCGGGCCGCCCGCCGCGCCCAGGCCCCCCGCCCCCGGCCACAAGATCAGCCTGTTCCGTCCCGTCGTCTACGACGGCGGCGCGCTCGTGCTCTACGCGCTGCGCGAGACGATCGGGCCGGCCGCCTTCGAGCGGCTCCAGCGCGCCTGGGTCGCCGAGCACCGCGACGGCGTCGCCTCCACCGCCGACTTCACCGCGCTCGCCTCCCGCGTCTCGGGGCAGGACCTGACGCGCTTCTTCCAGGAATGGCTGTACGGGGCACGGACCCCGGCGATGCCCGGGCACCCGGACTGGAGGCCCGCCCCGGCGCGGTAGCGCGCCCCTCCGGCCACCCCGTACGCCCACCGGTCCCGCCCCGTCCCCGTCCGCGCGCCGGGTACGGGCGGGCCACCTGGGGAAAACCCGTGTGACGCGGCCCGGGTACCGTGCGACCATCAACGGGTCGACGCCGACGCGCCGGGAATCTCCCGGGCGGTCAGGACGTTGTCACCAGCGACGGCCCCGGCGAGCCACCCGGCTCCCAGCAGGGGCCTCCCAACGACACAAAGGATCAAATGACCTCCTCTTCTTCCCTTCCGCAGGACCGACAGCGCCTCTCCGAGGGCCTTCGAGCCGACGCCCTGATGGAAGAGGACGTCGCCTGGAGCCACGAGATCGACGGGGAGCGTGACGGCGACCAGTACGACCGCTCGGAGCGCGCGGCACTGCGCCGCGTCGCGGGTCTGTCGACCGAGCTGGAGGACGTCACCGAGGTCGAGTACCGACAGCTGCGCCTGGAGCGCGTGGTACTGGTCGGTGTGTGGACCTCCGGCACCGTCCAGGACGCCGACAACTCCCTCGCGGAGCTGGCGGCCCTGGCCGAGACCGCGGGCGCCATGGTGCTCGACGGCGTCACCCAGCGCCGCGACAAGCCGGACCCGGCCACCTACATCGGCTCGGGCAAGGCCCAGGAGCTGCGCGACATCGTGCTCGAAACCGGGGCGGACACCGTCGTGTGCGACGGTGAGCTCTCCCCGGGCCAGCTGATCCACCTCGAGGACGTCGTCAAGGTCAAGGTGGTCGACCGCACCGCCCTGATCCTGGACATCTTCGCCCAGCACGCCAAGTCCCGTGAGGGCAAGGCGCAGGTCTCCCTGGCACAGATGCAGTACATGCTCCCCAGGCTCCGTGGCTGGGGTCAGTCGCTGTCCCGTCAGATGGGCGGCGGTGGCTCCAGCAGCGGCGGCGGTGGCATGGCCACCCGTGGTCCCGGTGAGACCAAGATCGAGACGGACCGGCGCCGGATCCGCGAGAAGATGGCGAAGATGCGCCGGGAGATCGCGGAGATGAAGACCGGGCGCGACATCAAGCGCCAGGAGCGCAAGCGCAACAAGGTCCCCTCGGTCGCCATCGCCGGCTACACCAACGCCGGCAAGTCCTCGCTGCTCAACCGCCTCACCGGCGCGGGTGTGCTGGTGGAGAACGCCCTGTTCGCCACCCTGGACCCGACCGTGCGCCGGGCCGAGACGCCCAGCGGACGGCTCTACACCCTCGCCGACACCGTCGGCTTTGTCCGCCATCTCCCGCACCACCTCGTCGAGGCGTTCCGCTCCACGATGGAGGAGGTCGGCGACTCCGACCTGATCCTGCACGTGGTCGACGGCTCGCACCCGGTGCCGGAGGAGCAGCTGGCCGCGGTGCGCGAGGTGATCCGCGACGTCGGCGCCACCGACGTACCCGAGATCGTGATCGTCAACAAGGCGGACGCGGCCGACCCGCTCGTCCTGCAGCGCCTGCTGCGCAACGAGAAGCACGCGATCGCCGTCTCGGCCCGTACGGGCGAGGGCATCGAGGAGCTGCTCGCGCTCATCGACGAGGAACTCCCGCGCCCCGAGGTCGAGATCGAGGCGCTGGTGCCCTACACCCAGGGCGCGCTGATCTCGCGTGCGCACGCCGAGGGCGAGGTGATCTCCGAGGAGCACACCGCGGAGGGCACGCTCCTGAAGGCGCGGGTCCACGAGGAACTGGCGGCCGAACTCCAGCCGTACACCCCGGCGGCCCAGAGCTGACGCGGCTCGCCCGCAGCACACAAAAGGCCCGCCCCCGGTCTCCCGGGGGCGGGCCTTCGCGGTGGGGTGCCTCAGCGGCGCCGGATCAGCGCTTGCTGGCCCACTTCTTGCTCATCGCCTCGTACATGGCCTTCGCCTCGGGGCCCAGGTGCGGGCCGGCCGACCAGCGAGCGGGGCGCGGGCCCATCGACATGTTGGACACGATGACCTTCTTGCCGCCCTTGTCCATGAACCAGGGGCCGCCGGAGGAGCCACCGGTCATGGTGCAGCCGATCATGTACATCGTCGGGTGCGAGGGCTGACGGGAGAGCCGGCTCGGCTTGTCGGTGCACGCGTACTGCACCGCACCGTCGAACGGCGGCTCGGCCGGGTATCCCTGAGCGGTGATGCTGGGGATCTTGGGGATCGCCGGCGCGTTGAACTCGATGTCGTACGCGCCGCCGGCCATCTCCTCCAGCGACTTGCCGCCGTTGGGACGCTCGGACTGCATGTGCATCAGCGCGAAGTCGTACGAGGACATCGGCACGCCGGGGACGGCGCCGCCCTTGTCGATCCACTGCTGCGAGGTCGCCATGTCGTCGGCCCACCAGCGGCCGCCGGGCAGCCGCTCGGAGTCCGGGGCGCCCTGCATCTCGACGCGCGACTTGCCGTCCTTGTTGGCGCTCGGGATGAACACCATGTTGCGGTACCAGCCGCCGTTCTTGCCCGCGTGCACGCAGTGCGCGGCGGTCCACACCAGGTTGGACTTGCCGGGGTGCGCCGGGTCCTTGACCACCGCACCGGAGCACACGGCCTGGCCCTCGGGCATGCTGAAGAGGATCTTGCCGACGCCGGGAGCGCTCTGGGTGTAGGGCGTCTTGACGCGCTGCGCGGGGACGGCCACCGGCTCAGGGTCGGTCTTGCCCTGGTCCTTGGAGATGTCCTCGGGCTTGCTCGGCGGTTCGACCGGCTTGGCCTTGTCCATCCGCTCGGGGTTCCAGAAGTCCTTGATGATCGGGTTGATGAACTGCCCGGCCTCGCGCAGCCAGGTGTCCTTGTCCCAGTTCTTCCAGTCGCCGTTCTTCCACTTGTCGAGGTCGATGCCGTGCTTCTTGAGCTTGTCCTCGATGTCCTTGGGAAGCTTCAGCTCACCCCCACCCGCGCCGTCTTGCGCCGCGGACTGGCTGGGCTGGGCGCCGGCGTTGTTCTCGTCCGGGCCGCACGCGGTCGCGGTCATGGCCACCACGGCGGTGAGCGCGGCCGCGGCCAGGACCGGCCGACGTATCGTTCGCATGGGTGAGTTCCCCCTGGTGTGTTTCGTCCTGTGCTGTGTGCAACTGCGGCCGTTCGGCCGTTCCGACAGTTGTCATGCACGCCCAAAGGCGCGGAATGCAGGACCCTACTATGCCGGTGCTGATGGGGACGGTGATGACCGGGTCCTCGGTTCCTGCCCGCTCCCGCCCGCCGGGTCCCTTTTCCGCCAAGGATCTTCCGCGAGACCGTGATCCGCCGCGGACGGCGTCGTTGGTACGTACGGGGGAACGCGACGCGGCGTTCACGCCTCACCGGTGCCCGTCCTCCCCCGTGAGCGCCCGTCAGCAGCAGGAGGACCGAACCGCCGTGGCCCCGACCCCGCCTCCGCCCATGGCATCGCCCCCGTCCCCCGAGGGCATCCTGCGCCGGCAGTCGCTCCGCGAGTCCGCCGCCCGCACCTACGCGCGCTCGCTGCCCATCGTTCCGGTACGCGCCCGCGGACTGACCATCGAGGGCGCCGACGGCCGCCGCTATCTGGACTGCCTCTCCGGCGCCGGCACGCTCGCGCTGGGGCACAACCACCCCGTGGTGCTCGACGCGATCCGCGCGGTCCTCGACTCCGGGGCGCCGCTGCACGTCCTGGACCTGGCCACGCCCGTCAAGGACGCCTTCACCACCGAGCTGTTCGCCACGCTCCCCAAGGAGCTCGCCGAACACGGCCGTATCCAGTTCTGCGGCCCGGCCGGCACGGACGCGGTCGAGGCCGCCTTCAAGCTCGTGCGCACGGCCACGGCGCGGGAGGGGCTGATGGCCTTCTCCGGCGCCTACCACGGCATGACGGCGGGGGCGCTCGCAGCGTCCGGCGGCGCGCGGGAGGTGGGCGTGACCCGGCTGCCGTACCCGTACGACTACCGCTGCCCCTTCGGTACGGGCGGGCAGCGCGGCGCCGAACTCGCCGCCCGCTGGACCGAGAACCTGCTGGACGACCACAAGAGCGGGGTGCCCGGGCCCGCCGGGATGATCCTGGAACCGGTCCAGGGCGAGGGCGGGGTCATCCCGGCGCCCGACGACTGGCTGCGGCGCATGCGGGAGGTCACCGCCGAGCGCGGCATCCCGCTGATCGTGGACGAGGTGCAGACCGGCGTCGGGCGCACCGGGGCCTTCTGGGCCGTCGAGCACAGTGGGATCGTGCCGGATGTGATGGTGCTCTCCAAGGCCATCGGCGGCAGCCTGCCCTTGGCGGTCATCGTCTACCGCGAGGAACTGGACGCCTGGGAGCCGGGGGCGCACGCCGGGACGTTCCGCGGCAATCAGCTCGCCATGGCGGCGGGCGCCGCGACCCTGCGGTACGTCCGCGAGCACGGGCTCGCCCGGCGCGCGGCGGAACTGGGCGGCCGGATGCTGGCCCGCCTCAGCGGCCTGGCCGCCGCCCACGACTTCATCGGCGATGTGCGCGGCCGCGGTCTGATGCTCGGCCTGGAACTCGTCGACCCATACGCCCCCGCCGACCGCAACGGCGCCCGCCCCGCCGCCCCGCACCTGGCCGCCGCCGTCCAGCAGCAGTGCCTGCACCGGGGCCTGATCATCGAGCTCGGCGGCCGTCACGCCTCCGTCGTCCGCCTTCTGCCCCCACTCACCATCACCGACGAACAAGCCCACGCCATCCTCGACCGCCTCACCGACGCCCTCACCACAGCGGCCCGCACGACCCTTTCCCCGCCCTCATCCCTGCCCTCCTCTCCCTCTCCCTCTCCCTCTGCCTCTGCCTCTGCCTCTGCTGCGATTCCTTCCCCTGCCGCCGTCGCCGAGGGCTGTACGGGGGTGCCGTCGGCCGAGGTGACATCTGACGCGGCGGGGGAGTGCGCCGGGGCTCGGGGTGAGCCGGCCGGGGCGTCGGTCGCGCCTGCCGAGGGGCGGGCTGAGGGCGTCGGCGCGCCGAGCGCGCTGGCCGGGGCTTTGGCCGAAGAAGCCACCTTCGACGCCGCTCCGGCCGCATACCCGGTCTCACCGGCCACCCCGCCGCCGGTGCCCGTCCCCCTCACCGCACCCACTCCATCCGCCGCCCCCGCCTCCTTGTCCACCGAGCCGCCGGGAGCGCCGCACGCGACAACACCGACCTTGCGAGGCACCCTCCGATGACGCAGCGCCCGGGCTCCGACGTCCCTCCACCCGATGAACGCCTCCCCGTCCACAAACGGCTGGCCCGCCTGATCGACCCCACCGTTCCCCGCCAGCCCCGCAACACCAGCACCCGCCAGGACACGGACCCCACCACCCGTACAACTCCAGCCAAGGGGGCCGGGGTTGGTGGCGCGGCGAGCGAGGAGCCCGGGGCGGTCGCGGGGCGGGCAGGCGCCGCGGAGCCCGGGACGGTCGCCGGGGCGGCGGGCGACGAGCGCGCGGGCCGGGCGAGCGGCCCGCCTCCCGCTGCAGGACCGGTTTCCACGAGCCCCGGCCCCGGCGGGTCGAGGGACGAGGCCCTCCAGGCCGACGGGCTGGTGGACACGGAACCCGGGGCGTTGGAGCCGACGGCTGACGGCTCCGCGTACAGCGGGGCGGAGAGTACGGCCACCGCTGGTGACCGGGCGGTGGGCGCAGGTTCGGGCCCCGGTGGCCCGGTGAGCGAGGCTCCCAGGCCGGGCAAGGCTGAGGCCGCGGCGGCTGAGGCTGAAGAGGCTGCCGTCGGGGGCGGCCCTGCCGAGCGGGCCATTGAGGTCGGCGAAGCGGCAGGGAGCGGAGACAGCGAGCCGGTGGGCGGAGGTGCGATGTCCGGCTGGCTGCCGCGGCAGGAGGAGGGTGGCTACTGGCCCGAACTCGGTCTCGCGGGTAGCTCGTTGAGGGTGTCGGACGGCTCTGATCCGCTGGACCACCCGGATGCTGTGGTCGCAGCCGACGCGGCCGGTGTCGAGAGTCTGCTGCGTTGTTGGGTGCGCGAGACGGGGGTGGGGCGGGCGGCGGGAGACGCATTGCGCATCCCGCTCGGGGCCAGCGGCGTGGTGCTGCGGGTGGCCGTCCGCTACTGGTCACCGACGGGATGGCACCGCTTCGGTGCTGCCCGCCTCGAAGGTGCGCCGCACGACGCCGCGCCCCTGGACGCCGTCACCCTCGCCGCCCTGCTCGGCCGCGAGGCCGCGTACGGCGACCGCGCACCGCGGACCGGCCAGGGGGAGGCGGGGCGCGCCAGGGACGAGGCGGGGGGAGAGGCCGCCGAGTTGGTGGGGCGGGTGGCCAACTCCGTGCGGTGTACGGCCGAGTTCATCGCCGAGCGGCGCTCGCGGCCCGCCGACGAGCACGGCGTACGGTTTCTCGACGCCGAGCAGTCGCTGGTCCTGGGCCACCCCCTGCACCCCACACCCAAGAGCCGCGAAGGGCTCTCGGACGCCGAGACCCGTACCTACTCGCCCGAACTGCGTGGCTCCTTCCCCCTGCACTGGATGGCCGTCGACCGATCCGTACTAGCCGCCGACTCGGCCTGGACCGAGCGCGGCAGGACGGTGCCCGCCGACCAGCTGATCGTCCGGCTGGCCGCCGCCGGCCACCGGCTCCCCGGCAACTGCGTCCCACTGCCCCTGCACCCCTGGCAGGCCCGCGAGCTGCGTACCCGCTCCGACGTCGCCACGCTCCTGGACGCCGGACTGCTGCACGACCTGGGCCCGGGCGGCCCGGCCTGGTACCCCACCTCCTCCGTACGCACCGTCTGTCGCCCCGGCACCGACGCCATGCTCAAGCTCTCCCTGGGCCTGCGCATCACCAACTCCCGCCGCGAGAACCTCCGTAAGGAACTCGAACGCGGCCTCGAAGTGCACCGCCTGCTGCGCACCGGCCTCGCCGAGGAGTGGCAGTCGGCCTTCCCCCGGGAGATGGGCTTCGGCATCGTCCGCGACCCGGCCTGGCTGGCCGTGACCGCGGCCGACGGCGAGCCCGTCCACGGCCTGGACGTCGTCATCCGCAACAACCCCTTCTCCACCACCGACGACGCCGTGTGCATCGCCGCACTCACCTCACCCCGCCCCTGGCCGGGCCACCCCCACACGCGCTCCCGGCTGGCCGACCTCATCGACACGCTGACCGCCCGCACCGGACGCCCGGCGGGCGCGGTCGCCACCGAGTGGTTCCTGCGCTACCTCGAAGCCGTCGTACGCCCCATCCTCTGGCTCGACGGCACGGCAGGCATCGCCCTGGAAGCCCACCAGCAGAACACCCTCGTCCTGCTGGATCCCGACGGCTGGCCGGCCGGCGGCCGCTACCGCGACAACCAGGGCTACTACTTCCGCCGGTCCCGGCGCACCGACCTGGAGGCACGGCTGCCCGGCATCGGCGCCACCAGCGACACCTTCGTCCCGGACGAGGTCGCCGACGAGCGCTTCGCCTACTACCTCGCCATCAACAACGTCCTCGGCCTCATCGGCGCCTTCGGATCTCAGCGCCTGGCGGGCGAGGAGATCCTGCTCGCCGCCTTCCGGCGCTTCCTGGCCGACGCCGCCACGGCCCCGGCGGCCCACCGCTCCGTACTGCCCGGACAGCTTCTGGCCACCCCCACCCTGCGCTGCAAGGCCAACTTCCTGACCCGGCTGCACGGCCTGGACGAACTCGTCGGCCCCGTCGACACCCAGTCCGTCTACGTCACCATCCCCAACCCCCTTCATCCATGACCCACTTCACCGCCTCGCCCCGCTAGGGGCCACGGGAGGAGAGCGTCGCCGTGCCCCCCACCGACTCCAGCCCCGGCCCCGGCACCACCACGGGTTCCAGCGCCGACGACACCCTCGACCTGCGGATCGAGCCGGACCCCGAACCCGCCGCGCTGTTCACCGCGTACACCGCCGGCCCCGCCCTGCCGGGCGACCCGTCCGCAGGCCCCCTGCTGGACGGCCTGGCCTCCTGGGGCGCGGCCGACACCCGGCACGGCCCCTTCCAGCTCGTCCCCGTCCGCCTCGACCGAGACCTGCCGCTCCTGACGCGCTGGATGAACGACCCGGCCGTCGCGGCCCTTTGGAACCTGTCAGGCCCCGCCGAGACCACCGCGGCCCATCTGCGGGCCCAGCTCGACGGAGACGGGCGCAGCGTGCCCTGCCTGGGCGTCCTCGCCGGAGTCCCCATGAGCTACTGGGAGATCTACCGCGCCGATCTCGCCGCCATCGCCCGCTACTACCCGGCCCGCCCGCACGACACCGGTGTGCGTCTGCTCATCGGAGCCGTCGCCGACCGCGCCCGGGGTATCGGCACCACGCTCCTGCGCGCCGCCGCCGATCTCGTCCTCGACCACCGGCCCTGCTGCGGGCGGGTCATCGCCGAGCCCGATCTGCGCAACACTCCCTCCATCGCCGCTTTCCTGGGCGGCGGATTCCACTTCGCCGCCGAAATCGAACTCCCCGACAGGCAAGCGGCCCTGATGATCCGTGACCGCGCCTTCCGTGATCTTCTGTGAGTCGTATCCTCTCCCGGTTGCCCCACGTCCATCCCCGACCCGAGCGTCCTGTCCACCGTCCGTCCCCCTTTCGCTGCTACTTCTCCTACACCGCTCCCACCGCACCGGTTCCACTCCGAGGAGTCCAGCCATGTCCTCTTCCCCGCAGCCCGCTCCCACCGCTTCGCGGCAGCCCGATCGCACCGCCTGGCAGCACGCCGCACGTCGGCTTCTCGCCAAAACCCTGGCGGAATTCGCGTACGAGGAAGTCATCACCCCCGAGCCCGACGGCTTCGCGTCCGACGGCACCCCCCAATACCGCCTCCCTCTCACCCCCGAGGTCACCTACCGCTTCCGCGCCCGCCGCGGCACGTACGGACACTGGCGGGTGGACGCCGACTCCATCACCCCCACCGGCGACCCCCTCCACTTCCTCGCCCACGCCCACGACACCGTCCTCGGCCTGAGCGGCGACACGACCGGTCACCTCATACGCGAACTGACCGCCACCCTCGCCGCAGACGTCCGCCTGGACGCCACGGCAGTCAGCGCCGCCGCCCTCGCCGACCTCGACTACGCGGACCTGGAAGGCCACCAGACCGGCCACCCCTGGCTCGTGGCCAACAAGGGGAGGTTCGGCTTCTCCGCCGCCGACGCCGCCCGCTGGGCCCCCGAGGCCCGCACCCCGCAACGCCTGCCCTGGCTCGCCGTCCACCGCAGCCTCGCCCAGTACCGGGGCGTCCCCGAACTGGCCACCCCCGAAAGCCTCTACGCCGAGGAGCTCACCCCCGAGCAGCGCGAGGCCTTCGCCCGCGCCGTCGCCGACCGCGGCCAAGACCCCGGCGACTACCTCTACCTGCCCGTGCACCCCTGGCAGTGGGACGAGACCATCGCCCCCCTCTTCGCCCCGCAGACGGCCGACGCCACGATCATCGAGCTGCCCACCGACGGCGATCTGCGGATTCCGCAGCAGTCCATCCGCACCTTCCTCAACGCCAGCCGCCCGCACGGCCGTACGGTCAAGCTCCCGCTGTCCATCCTCAACACCCTGGTCTGGCGCGGACTGCCCACCGAACGCACCCTGGCCGCCCCCGCCGTCACCCGGTGGGTGCACGCACTGCGCGACGCCGACCCGTTCCTGCGTGACGAGACCCGGGTGGTCCTGCTCGGCGAGACCGCCTCGGTCACCGTCGAACACCCCTTGTACGACCGCCTCCCCGGTGTCCCGTACCAGTACAAGGAACTCCTCGGCTGCATCTGGCGCGAGCCGCTGGCCCCCTGCCTGGACCCCGGCGAGCGCGCCCGTACCCTCGCCGCGCTGCTCCAGACCGACCCGCACGGCCGCTCCCTGACCGCCGAGCTCGTGCGCCGCTCCGGCCTGGACCCGCAGACCTGGCTGCGCCACCTCTTCGCCGCCCTGCTGCCCCCGCTCCTGCACTTCCTCTACCAGTACGGCACGGTCTTCTCCCCGCACGGCGAGAACACCATCGTCGTCTTCGACGAGCACGACGTCCCCACCCGGCTCGCGGTCAAGGACTTCGTCGACGACGTCAACACCACCTCAGGGCCGCTGCCCGAGCTGGACGACATGCCCGCCGACGTGCGCGCCATCCTCCTGACCGAACCCCCCTCCTTCCTCACCCAGTTCATCCACTCCGGTCTCTTCATCGGAGTCTTCCGCTACCTCGCGCCCCTGTGTGAGGAGCAACTGGGCGTTCCCGAGGTCGAGTTCTGGTCCCTCGTACAGGCCGAGATCCTCCGCCACCACGAGCGCTTCCCCCACCTCAAGGACCGCTTCGAGACCTTCGACCTGCTCACCCCGCGCATCGACCGCCTGTGCCTGAACCGCAACCGCCTGCACATGGACGGCTACCGCGACCGCCCCGAGCGCCCGCACGCCGCCGTCCACGGAACCGTCCCCAACCCCCTGCACAGACCGTGACCGGGAAGATTGTCAGTGGTCCCGCGTAGGGTGAAAGCGCTATGACGAAGCCCTCCCTCCCCGATCTGCTCCACGCCGCCGTCACCGCTGTCGGCGGCACCGAGCGCCCTGGCCAGGTCGCCATGGCCGAAGCCGTCGCCGAGGCCGTGGACGACGGCTCCCACCTGCTCGTCCAGGCCGGCACCGGCACCGGAAAGTCCCTCGGCTATCTGGTGCCGGCCCTCGCCCACGGCGACCGCGTGGTGGTGGCGACGGCCACTCTCGCGCTGCAGCGCCAGCTGGTGGAGCGCGATCTGCCGCGTACGGTCGACGCGCTGCACCCGCAGCTGCGCCGCCGCCCGAATTTCGCGATGCTCAAGGGCCGCTCCAACTATCTGTGCCTGCACCGCCTCCACGAGGGAGTCCCGCAGGAAGAGGAGGACGGCCTCTTCGACGTCTTCGAGCAGGCGACGCCCACCAGCAAGCTCGGCAAGGACCTGCTGCGGCTGCGCGACTGGTCGGACGAGACCGAGACGGGCGACCGCGACGACCTCACCCCGGGCGTCTCCGACCGCGCCTGGGGCCAGGTCTCGGTCTCCTCCCGCGAGTGCCTGGGCGCCTCGAAGTGCGCGTACGGTGCCGAGTGCTTCGCCGAGGCCGCCCGTGAGCGCGCCAAGCTCGCGGACGTCGTCATCACCAACCACGCCCTGCTGGCGATCGACGCCATCGAGGGCGCCCCCGTCCTTCCCCAGCACGACGTGCTGATCATCGACGAGGCGCACGAGCTGGTCTCCCGGGTGACCGGCGTGGCCACCGGCGAGCTCACCCCCGGCCAGGTCAACCGCGCGGTGCGCCGGGCCGCCAAGCTCGTCAACGAGAAGGCCGCCGACCAGCTCCAGACCGCGGCCGAGACCTTCGAGCGGCTGATGGAGCTGGCCCTGCCCGGCCGCCTGGAGGAGATCCCCGAGGACCTCGGCTACTGCCTGATGGCGCTGCGCGACGCGGCCCGTACGGTCATCTCGGCCCTGGGCTCCACCCGCGACAAGTCCGTCCAGGACGAGGACGCCGTCCGCAAGCAGGCCCTCGCCGCGGTCGAGAACGTGCACGCCGTCGCCGAGCGCATCGCCAACGGCTCCGAGTACGACGTGGTCTGGTACGAGCGCCACGACCGCTTCGGCGCCTCCTTGAGGGTGGCGCCGCTGTCCGTGTCGGGACTGCTGAGGGAGAAGCTGTTCGAGGACCGCTCCGTCGTCTTGACCTCCGCCACCCTCAAGCTCGGCGGCGACTTCAACGGCGTCGCGGCCTCGCTCGGCCTGTCCCCGGAGGGCACGGAGGGCGAGGACATCCCCGTATGGAAGGGCCTGGACGTCGGCTCGCCCTTCGACTACGGCAAGCAGGGCATCCTCTACGTCGCCAAGCACCTCGCCCAGCCCGGCCGCGAGGGCAGCCGCACCGACATGCTCGATGAGCTCGCCGAGCTGATCGAGGCCGCCGGCGGCCGCACGCTCGGCCTCTTCTCGTCCATGCGGGCCGCTCAGGCGGCGGCGGAGAACCTGCGGGGCCGGCTGGACATGCCGATCCTCCTCCAGGGGGAGGAGACCCTCGGCGAGCTGATCCGTGCCTTCGCCGCCGATGCGCAGACCTGCCTGTTCGGCACGCTCTCGCTGTGGCAGGGCGTGGATGTCCCGGGCCCGAACTGCCAGCTGGTGGTCATGGACCGGGTGCCCTTCCCGCGCCCCGACGACCCGCTGATGAGCGCCCGCCAGAAGGCGGTGGAGGAGGCCGGGGGCAATGGCTTCATGGCCGTGGCGGCCACCCATGCCGCCCTGCTGATGGCCCAGGGCGCGGGCCGTCTCGTACGCGCCACGGGCGACCGCGGTGTCGTCGCCGTCCTGGACCCGCGCGTGGAGCGGGCCCGCTACGGCTCGTTCCTGCGCAAGTCCATGCCGGACTTCTGGTACACCACCGACCGCAACCAGGTCCGCCGCTCCCTGGCCGCCATCGACGCGGCAGCCAAGAAGGGCGACCAGTAGGTGATCGCCCCAGCGCATACGGCAGCCACCGATTGAGCAGCCCCCAGGGTGATCAACCACCTCGGCGGCAGCGGCGCCGGTTCAGGTGCGAAGGCGCAGAAGAACCAAGCCCCGGAACCGGCGCAGTGGTCCCGGGGCCCGGTCGAGAGGGGTGGGTCAGACCCGCCGCAGTACGGCGACGACCTTGCCGAGGATCGTCGCCTCGTCGCCGGGGATCGGCTGGTAGGCGGAGTTGTGCGGCAGCAGCCACACATGGCCGTCCTCACGCTTGAAGCGCTTGACGGTGGCCTCGCCGTCCAGCATGGCGGCGACGATGTCGCCGTTCTCGGCCACCGGCTGGCGCCGGACCGTGACCCAGTCGCCGTCGCAGATGGCGGCCTCGACCATGGAGTCGCCGACCACCTTCAGCACGAACAGCTCGCCGTCGCCGACCAGTTGGCGCGGCAGCGGGAAGACGTCCTCGACCGACTCCTCGGCGAGGATGGGCCCGCCGGCGGCGATCCGGCCCACCAGCGGGACGTAGGACGCCGCGGGCTTGCCGGTGGTGTCGGCCGGGGTGCTGCTGGGCTGGTCCGACCCGCGGACCTCGTACGCCCGCGGGCGGTGCGGGTCGCGCCGCAGGAAGCCCTTGCGCTCCAGAGCCATGAGCTGGTGGGCGACGGACGACGTGCTGGACAGCCCCACGGCCTGGCCGATCTCGCGCATGGACGGCGGGTAGCCGCGCCGCTGGACCGAATCGCGGATGACTTCGATGACCCGGCGCTGGCGGTCGGTGAGGCCCGAGCTGTCGGCCCGGATGCCTGGAGGCCGGCCGGGCAGCGAACGTGTGGGCTTGGGGCCCTCGGGATTCATCGTGGCGTCGTCCATGTGCGGTTTCTGGGCCTTTTGCGGATTCTCGAATCGGCTCTGGGAGTGGCTCTGGGCGGTGATGGTGGCGCTGTCTGCGGTGGTGGTCACGTCGGCCCCTCTCGGAATGTTCTCCCTAGTTAGCCAACGGTAGTTGCTTTCGAAAGGTTGCGCCAAACACACGTTCGAGTGAAAATTCGGCGATTCCCTGACCTGATCAAGGGGCTGGGTGTATAGCCGAATGGCAATTCGGGGCATTGCGGTACTCTTCCGCCGAAGCTTTCGACAGCCCGTGACGGCTCCCGGCGGCTCCCGGTGAAAAGTCTCCGGCAGGCGGATCGCATCGCCCGGCCGCGACGCGCGGGGCGTGGCGACGGGGGCAAGTCTTTCATCTCCGCCCCGCCGGGTCGCGGACCGGGTGGCTTCCCGTACCCTCGTGGACGGCCTCGCAGGCGCCTCGGCGCCGCGACACGCGGCGGGTGTGGTTGACCGCCAGACACCACATCTAGTGCTTTGATGAGTGCCGACGCCTACAAGTTGTGGTGCTCGGTCTTTCGGGGCCCAGCGATCGCCTATGCTTGTGGCTGCTCCGGAGGGCTCGCACGGGCCGTCGGGAGTTCATCAGCCGTACGCCGGGGTCGGTGGCGTACGTCCGCTTTCGAGGGTGAGGAGGGTGAAGCCGTGCATTGCCCCTTCTGCAGGCACCCCGACAGCAGGGTCGTCGACAGCCGCACCACCGACGACGGCACCTCGATCCGCCGGCGCCGCCAGTGCCCCGACTGCTCCCGCCGTTTCACGACCATCGAGACGGCGTCGCTGATGGTGATCAAGCGGAGCGGGGTCACCGAGCCCTTCAGCCGCAACAAGGTCATCGCCGGCGTGCGCAAGGCGTGCCAGGGCCGCCCGGTCACCGAGGACGCCCTCGCCAAGCTCGGCCAGCGGGTCGAGGAGGCGGTGCGCGCCACCGGCAGCGCCGAGCTGTCCACCCATGACGTCGGGCTCGCCATACTGGGCCCGCTGCAGGAGCTCGACCTCGTCGCGTACCTGCGCTTCGCGTCCGTGTACCGGGCGTTCGACTCACTCGAAGACTTCGAGGCGGCCATCGCCGAGCTGCGGGAGCAGCGCGAGCAGCAGCCGTCCGCGCAGGGCTGCGGGACCGGATCGGACCGGTCGGTCCCCGTGCCCGCCACCGCCGCCGACTGACGTTCGGCGCGCATCCAGGACCTGACCGGGGCATCGCAGGGGCTCCGGCACCAGACAGACACACACCGTGCCACGGGAACAAGTGCGCACATATGGGCGTTTTCGCCCGTACAGGGAGGCGGAATGACAGAGACGACGAGCGGCCCGGCACGAGGCTCCCGCTCCAAGGGCAGCAAGGCCAGCAAGGGTCTGCGTATCGAGCGCATCCACACCACCCCCGGCGTGCATCCGTACGACGAGGTGGCGTGGGAGCGCCGTGACGTCGTCATGACCAATTGGCGCGACGGCTCGGTCAACTTCGAGCAGCGTGGCGTCGAGTTCCCCGACTTCTGGTCGGTGAACGCGGTCAACATCGTCACGAGCAAGTACTTCCGTGGTGCGGTGGGCTCGCCCGAGCGCGAGTCGAGCCTGCGGCAGCTCATCGACCGTGTCGTGAAGACCTACCGCAAGTCCGGCGAGGACAACGGCTACTTCGCCTCCCCGGCCGACGCGGAGATCTTCGAGCACGAGCTCGCCTACGCGCTGCTGCACCAGGTCTTCAGCTTCAACTCCCCGGTGTGGTTCAACGTCGGCACCAAGCAGCCGCAGCAGGTCAGCGCCTGCTTCATCCTCTCGGTCGACGACTCCATGGAGTCCATCCTCGACTGGTACAAGGAAGAGGGGATGATCTTCAAGGGCGGCTCCGGCGCCGGCCTGAACCTCTCCCGCATCCGCTCCTCCAAGGAGCTGCTCTCCTCCGGCGGCAACGCCTCCGGCCCGGTCTCCTTCATGCGCGGCGCCGACGCGTCCGCAGGAACGATCAAGTCGGGCGGCGCCACCCGCCGCGCGGCCAAGATGGTCGTCCTGGACGTGGACCACCCCGACGTCGAGGCCTTCATCGAGACCAAGGTCAAGGAGGAGGAGAAGGTCCGCGCGCTGCGCGACGCGGGCTTCGACATGGACCTGGGCGGCGAGGACATCACCTCCGTCCAGTACCAGAACGCCAACAACTCCGTCCGCGTGAACGACGAGTTCATGAAGGCCGTCGAGTCCGGCTCCCAGTTCGGCCTGCGCGGCCGGATGAACGGTGAGGTCATCGAGGAGGTCGACGCCAAGTCGCTCTTCCGCAAGCTGGCCGAGGCCGCCTGGGCCTGCGCCGACCCCGGCATCCAGTACGACGACACCATCAACCACTGGCACACCTCGCCGGAGACGGGCCGGATCACCGCGTCCAACCCGTGCAGCGAGTACATGCACCTGGACAACTCCTCGTGCAACCTGGCCTCGCTCAACCTCATGAAGTTCCTGCGCGACGACGACAAGGGCAACCAGTCCTTCGACGCCGAGCGGTTCGCCAAGGTCGTCGAGCTGGTCATCACCGCGATGGACATCTCCATCTGCTTCGCGGACTTCCCCACCGAGAAGATCGGTGAGACCACCCGCGCCTTCCGCCAGCTGGGCATCGGCTACGCCAACCTCGGCGCCCTGCTGATGGCCACCGGCCACGCCTACGACTCCGACGGCGGCCGCGCGCTGGCCGGTGCCATCACCTCCCTGATGACCGGCACCTCCTACAAGCGCTCCGCCGAGCTGGCCGCGGTCGTGGGCCCGTACGACGGCTACGCCCGTAACGCGGACGCCCACAAGCGCGTCATGAAGCAGCACGCGGACGCCAACTCCGCCGCCAAGCGCATGGACGACCTGGACGTCCCGGTGTGGGCCGCGGCCACCGAGGCCTGGCAGGACGTCGTCCGCCTCGGCGAGAAGAACGGCTTCCGCAACGCTCAGGCCTCCGTGCTGGCGCCCACCGGCACCATCGGCCTGATGATGGACTGCGACACCACTGGCGTCGAGCCGGACCTGGCCCTGGTCAAGTTCAAGAAGCTCGTCGGCGGCGGCTCGATGCAGATCGTCAACAACACGGTGCCCAAGGCCCTCAAGCGCCTGGGCTACCAGCCCGAGCAGGTCGAGGCGATCGTCGCCCACATCGCCGAGCACGGCAATGTGATCGACGCCCCGGGCCTGAAGAGCGAGCACTACGAGGTCTTCGACTGCGCCATGGGCGCCCGCGCGATCTCCGCCATGGGCCACGTGCGCATGATGGCCGCCGCGCAGCCGTTCCTGTCCGGCGCGATCTCCAAGACGGTCAACCTCCCCGAGACGGCCACCGTCGAGGAGGTCGAGGAGGTCTACTTCGAGGGCTGGAAGCTCGGCCTGAAGGCGCTCGCGATCTACCGCGACAACTGCAAGGTCGGCCAGCCGCTCTCCGCCAAGAAGAAGGAGGAGACCAAGGCCGAGGCCGAGGCTCCGGCGGAGAAGAAGGTCGTCGAGTACCGCCCGGTCCGCAAGCGTCTGCCCAAGGGCCGTCCCGGCATCACCACCTCCTTCACGGTGGGCGGCGCCGAGGGCTACATGACCGCCAACTCCTACCCGGACGACGGTCTGGGCGAGGTCTTCCTGAAGATGTCCAAGCAGGGTTCGACCCTGGCGGGCATGATGGACGCCTTCTCCATCGCGGTCTCGGTCGGCCTCCAGTACGGCGTGCCGCTGGAGACCTACGTCTCGAAGTTCACCAACATGCGCTTTGAGCCGGCCGGCATGACGGACGACCCGGACGTGCGGATGGCGCAGTCGATCGTCGACTACATCTTCCGCCGCCTGGCGCTGGACTTCCTGCCCTTCGAGACCCGCTCGGCGCTCGGCATCCACTCCGTCGAGGAGCGCACCCGCCACCTGGAGACCGGTTCGTACGAGCCGTCCGAGGAGGAGGACGTGGACGTGGAGGGCCTGGCCCAGTCCGCGCCGCGCCAGGTCGAGGCGCCGAAGCAGGCCACCCCCGCGGCGAAGATCGTCGAGGAGGTCGCCGCTGTGGCCCCCAAGCAGGCGCACACCAACGCCGAACTGGTCGAGATGCAGCTCGGCATCAACGCCGACGCGCCGCTGTGCTTCTCCTGCGGCACGAAGATGCAGCGGGCCGGCAGCTGCTACCTGTGCGAGGGCTGCGGCTCGACGAGCGGCTGCAGCTGACCGTCACGCTAGGCACGGCCGTCGCGGACGGACATAGAAGCTGAGGGGCGGCAGGACCCATGGGTCC